>NZ_JBNGOS010000014.1:0-158348 GCF_050589685.1 Saccharicrinis sp. 156 | reverse complement strand
ACTAACCATTTTCGGTTACCCAAATCCAAGAGGGGTCAATATGACCGTTGGAGGGGTCAACATCACCGTTATTTCCACGCATTAGGAGCTTCTCCAAAGCGGTTGCGGGTAAAATCATCTTCTTCGAACAATATTTTCCAATACACCGATGCGGCTCTCCCTTCAATATTGTCGGGGTCGCCGCTTTGAATTTGCGGGACCAAGGCCTTTAGCCTTTTGTTATCAATAGCAAAGCGCTGAAAGAGAGCTGCCTGATTTTCAACCTTAGCCTTTACTGTTTGCTGCCAGAGGTTTTTCTTTAAGGGTTCACTGGCTTCAACCTGATACCGAAAACGTTCACTTTGCAGGGTATTGCCTTCGAGTGGCAACATAAGCCCGGTGGGTAAATGTTTGCTATCGCAACTAATAATGGCCGTATTTCGTTCGAGCAAAGCAGACATCAATGCATGGGTTAATGTAATTTGCGGATTGTCGAGCAATACTACCCCTATATCTTCAATCGGAATAGAACCAAGTTCGTTATTTGTTTTTGGTTCGTGAACTTTTAACTGTAGGTTATTTTTATGCAAATAGGCAGGGTTCCCAAAATAAAGTGTCCGTTTAATCATAGTTCCATATTTAAGGTTCTATAAATCAATACGCACAACAAACAACCAGGCTTTAATATGTTGATACATAAAACATTTTAGTTGACTAACGAATTACAACATTAGATAAACAAATGTTCGAACTTATTCGATGATTAGATATTTTATCACATCTAAATCAACATCCCGGGCATGATATCGCAAATAATTATCACTATGACCAAACCAAGTTACCACCTCTTCTTTTTTAAGTTTTGATGGCTTGTTTTTCAACATTCGTTCGTAACTGCTCCAGGGATAATATCTAAAGTCACCGCATATACCATGCTTCTGTGGGTTAATATGTATATAATGAACCAGATTAGCCAGCTGCTTTGTTGTTTTTACTTCCAAACGTTTAAAAGGCTTTTGAAACAAACTACCGGTACGTTTTTGCTGAATATTAATAGCCTGCGAATAGGCTGCAAAAAAATTTTTAAAAGCATTACTAACCGGATTCATATTTGCAGCTGTTTGGCTATGATAGCGAAACAGCTTAGTTCGTACCAACAAATGAAAATGATTTGGCAATAAACAAAAAGCATACGTTTCTAATACATCGTCCAACTTTTCGGCATACAAACGGAGAAAATATTCGTAGTTGCCATTATTATAAAACAAGTTTTCACGATTATTACCCCGATTCCATATATGATAAAACTTTTCTTCCTGTATCGGTATACGAAAGTTACGTGGAGGCATGATTTTGTTTTTTAATGTTCGCTTATTATATTTTTAATTTTTAGCGGTTTCGCCAGTTTTGGCGAAACCGCTAAGTATATAATTATTCACCTACTTGAACTATTTTTCCTAAATGATTGATTCGAACTTTAATTAAACCATCCAATTTAGCTGGAGACTGTATAAAATTATAAGTTACTCGATTTAGCTTTTTGTTTTTTAATGTATCATTATTTACTGCGTTTGTTTCTAAATGATGATTAAATACATAATTCTTAGTAGAAATCTTCTGCACCCTAAACAAATTAGGGCTTATAAGGCTATAGTTTTCCGGACTTAACAAGTCAATTTCTTTAGGATTAAAGTCATCCGATGGAAAAACAAACATCTCGTTTTGTTTCATCGTAAATAAAAACTGCCAACCTTTTTCATGTTTTGTTTTTATAATAGGGACACCTGCATTTACACGGGCAACTGCCTCATAAAACGAAACTACTTCTTCTTGCAGGTTTCCTTTTTCATCTTTATAAATAGCCACATGATGATTATTACCTGTATTAACAAAGCCAACAGGCACCTGCTGGCCATTATTATCCAAAACAGGTTTACCTAAATGGTTATTTTTTACATGTAAGGCTTCGGCATTATTAATACCTGAAATAGTAACTCTTTTTATGGCTATACCTTTTTCTTTGTTTAACCAGATTGGATTTTTATCCAGGTCCGAGAATGCTTCTTTTGGATTTCCGGAAAACTGCTCAAGCCTTTTCTTCAACAAAGTCTGAATGCCTTTATCAATTACTTTATCCATCTTTAAATCAGGGGTAATATCTTTTCTGATTGTATATTGCTTACCTAGCCATACCAGCTTAACTTTTTCGGGTACAAGCTTGCTATTGGAACATATAACAGGATTTTTTTTAAGACTATTTTTACCACCAAATGCTTTCTTAGGATCATTACCATTTTCGACCAACCGTTTCAACAAAGCCTCCCGATAATCCTTATTGGCAACCATTGCAATCGTATTTGTATCAAACCTGGCACCTACAGCTACTTCTTTAGTTTCATATTTTAATGACTTTCCATAAATCGTTTCCAAATGTAACTGCCCGCGTGGGGTCAATGCGGTTTGTACAACTCCACTCCCTTTAATCTTATTTTTATTTCGGGTAACCACCTTGTTTTTGGCCTTATGCGAAATAAGAATATTATTTAAATGCTTCCTGGCCTGGGTGCGGAAGTGAGGCATCGGTAAATTAAATTTCTTTTTCCCATTCTCATCTCTACTAAGCTCCTTTTTCTCAATAGCAATTATATTACCATGCTTTTTATGATGTTCGTTTTTGCGGGCATGCAAATTGTTTAAATATTGAATATGGTTATGCTTTGTAAAAGCTACTGTTAGCGCATCCATAGCATGATGACGATGATCGTTACGTTTAGTCCAATCGATGATGCGGTCAATCTTTTTACCGTCCCTGTTTTCATGAACTTCTGTTAAACCCAATGCTTTATATTTATCAAGGTTCAGTTCTTTCATCGTATTTATCAGTCCCCAATCTTCACGTAAGGTATCGGTAATACTTCCTGTTGTAGCAACCACCGTACGGCACAACTCCAACAGCATTTCTTTTGCTTTTTTGGCTATGTACTGGCTTTCCCTTAAATCTCGTTCAATAAAGCCCTCTCCAATTTCATCACTTGTTTTTAAAAGCTTTTGGTATTTAGCTTTACTTATCTCGTTTAGCTTATATAAATTCTCAACCCTTTTTTTATAGTTTACCAAAGCATCTTCTCCAAAATTATCTAATACAAAATCATAGGCTGTTTCATCACTTTTATCGATGTTAGCCTGACGGAATTCAAGTGTTTTATTAGAGAAGCTATCATCATACAATCGTGCTTTAGGTATAATATGCTCAATGTCTATTTCCTTAGAAAAAAGCAATTCAGGTGAAATATACTGATTGGTATAAAGTGTTTTATACCCTTCACTTTTCAGCTCTTGGTAAAGTCTGTACCTAATAATATCATTTCTGGTAGGATTGGCTACATTAAATTCGTTCTGTAACTTCTTTCTTATCGCCTCATGTTCAATTTTGGCTCTATTGATATTCTGAGTCATTTCTGCCCTCTCTTTGGCATTTTTCTTTAACTCCCTTGCCAGTTCAATCCTTATTTCATCCGGTTTGCCAAGTTCCTCATCATCAATAATGGCATTGATAACATTAACCATCTGATTCAATATTTTTTCCACCACAGGATTCCGCAGCGAATTCTTAGGTAACAATTCTAATCGATCCTTTAAATCTCGCTTTTCGTTCTCTTCCTTTGTCAAGGAATTAGAATGATTATACCCCACTAATGCACATGCTTCGCTATAATTATTTTCCTTGATATAAGGAAATATTTTTCGGATAGCCTTGGTAGATAAGCTTCCGTAATCATCTTGTAAATCAACATTAATCAGATATTGAGCATGTTCCTTTTTAAACCCAAATTTCTCTTCCAGCTTTTTGTATAAAGCATCATTACCCGTATTTGAATTATCGCCTTCGTAGGAATACAATAAATGCCAAAGCTGATAAAAAGCCTGATTCTCGAATGCTTTCCCGTCCAGTTCTGCATCAAAATCAAGTATCTTTGTGTTTATACCCAATGAAGAAAAAATGGAAGCAACTGCATCTTTAATTTCTGATGCATTAAGTTTGTTAAAGTCAATATTATCATTCCCTTCATGGCGTAAGATAGATTGGTATGTTTCGTAAAATGCCAGATTAGTTTTGTTACCCTCAAGAGTTTTATAGTTTAAGTCCCACACTTTAGGTTTATCGCTTATCAAAGCAAGAGCCTGTGCTTTTGTTAGGTTTCCCTTGATATTCAGTTCATTAAAAAGCAATTGTTTTTGCTCTTGGTTAAGGCTAAGTATCTCTTTGGATTCTTTATTCTTAGCTTCTACATTGGCAAGTATCTGCCATATTTTAAACTCCTGAAACAAAGGAGATGATTTGGGTGCAACACGCATCCCTATTGTTTTCACTTTCCTTTTTCCTTCAATTTCAACTTCAACTTGCCTGCTTTCAAACTCACAAAAACTAATGAGACCTTTTTGCGACTTCAACCTGCGCTGATAAAAAATAACCGTATCCCTAATATCAGACTTTAAAGTATTGGTCAATTCCGGATGAAATTGTTTTTGTGTTTCCCAAATTCTTTCAAATTCGTCTAAATAATCCTGGCGATAAAACACCTGGCTCTTTAATCTTGTATGTGGATTACGCTGTATCTGATGATATAAATTCTGTCCAACTGTTTCATTATTAAAATAGAGTTCTTTACTACGGTCGCTAATAGCACCAAGATAACCGCTCGATTTATTTAAATCGTTATTGATTTCGGTCAGCACATACGCTACCTCGCTTATAGCTAACTTTTCATTTACCGCCCGGCTTCTCCACGTATAAGCAGTAAGTTTTTTACTTTCTCGTGTTCCTTTGTTTTCGGCAGTATAAATATCTTTAATAGCCAAAAAACGTTTGCGTGTATTTTGCTGTCCCTGACCTTCTATCGCTTTATAAAGCTCATCGCTCAACACCTCAGGATAATGTTTCTTCTGAAAAGTCCATATTTTATCAAACTCGGCCTTTAAATCGGATCGATAAAAATCGGGCATAACATTCTTACCTTTTTCCAATAGCCCTATACAAAATTGCCCTGGTGTCTCATTATTTTCATATAGTCGCCTGGCTATTTCCATGCCATCAATCACAGCACCTTCATCCTCACTCTTGGCTTTACGACTACTCTTATAACCTCTTTTTTTGTTGATTGTCAATAAAACTCTGGCCAACTCTTGTTTTTCAATTCTCTCTGTGGCTGCTTTTGCCCTTAACTCAAGTGTTTGATGCGTTGTGAACTTACCATTCTCTGTTAGTATAGTTTCTTCATTTATTAACCCAGCTCCAATTAATTGTTTAATTAAACCATCCCTTCTTTGCTGGTATCTATCCAGATTTCTTCTAGCTCCTCGTTTTAATGTTCTGTCCGCATTAACCGTAATACTTTTACCTTTTTCAAAATCCTGTTGCTCATCAGTAGTAAGAGGATTAACCCTTACTCCTAACCTTATTATTTTCGATTCTTCATTTTCGTTTTCTGCTTCGTGTACAAAGGCCCACCCTATTGAGGTAGTTCCCAAATCCAGCCCTAATATTTTCTTCATAATTTCGTTTAGTTATACTTGTCTATAAATCCACCACTTACAACACCTGCCTTACATCATTAAAAAAACACACGTGTTTCTAAAAAAAAGACGTGTGTTTTTCACAAAAACGTAGTGTGTTTTTTGGTAAAACCTCATTACGTTTTTTTTGAGCGCTAAAAACTTACTTTTCAAGATTGCTTTTCATACTCCAAAGTCTTGAGCATGCTCTTTAGGTTTTTACCGGGCGTAAATACCGTTTTTGCGCTTTTAATGGAACGCGAAGTAACATCTTCGGCAGTTTCTTCGCCGTTACTACTTACACTAATGCGTAAACTACCCAAATCGCCCAAACGAACAATTTGACCATCTTCCAGGGCATCTTGCATAGTTTCAACCATAGCATACAACACGGCTCTAATATCTGCTCCATTAACTGTACTGGTTTGTTCAATACGTTTGGTAAGTTTGGTTAAGGTCATCTCACCATTGGTAGTAGCACTGGCATAAAACTTTTTAATACCGCCACCTGCCACGCCAGGTTGGCCTTTTTCAACAACTTTAATTTTAATTGACATGAGGTTATTGTTTTAGTTAAATAAAATAAACGTTAATAAAGTTAAAATATTTAATTAACAAAACAAATAATGAAATCAACTAGTATCAATTAAAAATTTTGTAAATATCCTTGCTTGCGTGCTATTTATTGCTAAATTTGCTTTCATACAATATTGAAGCAATTCACAATAAGGATTATTCCGTTGTGAAAACATTCAAAGCGGCACTGGCATTTGTTAGTGTCGTTTTTTGTTACCTTAGCTTTTCCCTCCATTCCTTTTAAAGCACGATCACATCATTGGCGAAACGCATGCTAGCATAATAACAAATAGTACCATTGGAGGTAGTTAGCTAGTTTTACATTGATTTTAGAACGCAGACTGTTCGCTAACCCAACCTTACCTAAAGTGTGTGCATCAATTCCTTTACCCCTGCCTTAGAAGGCGTGGGGCCCATTAGATCCGGTAACAAATGATATAAAATAGATTAATTTATAGTTTCTACCTTTTCCAAAGTTCAGAACCTTGTCGGTGCGACCGGGGCCTGTGTACAATAGATATCTTATACAGAAATATAGAAAGAATCCATTCCCTAAAACACAAACTTCACCCCGCCAAAAACATTAAAAGGCGATCCCTGATAGTAATACCTTGGCAGACTGTTACCAAAAGCATTAACATTGATAATTACCATGGAAGCATTACGCGTATCAAAAAGGTTATCCGCGCCCAGATAAACATAGGCCTTTGGCTTCATCAAATGAATATCCAGCCATACTTTAATGTTAGATTTACGTTAAGTGGAGTAAGGTTTGGAGTTGGCATCGATCAGGTATGGACTGCCTTGGAAATGATGATTAGATTATTATAAAACGTTGCCGGCTCCCTGCCACTTCACCTGTGAGGTTAACATCAGGAATACCGGGAATGTGCTTGCCATGGCAATCTGTTCCGTCATCCACAAAATCATCGAACTTGTTTGCGGAAGTTAAATAGGTAAAACATAAGTTTAACCCGCAATATGCATTAGAAAATCTATTACACATTGAAATTGTTTCAAAACAAGACACTCCGCTGCTTCAATTCAACTCACCATAACGATGAAAACCTAGTAAGATTGCACTTTCAATGTTCACGACAAAGTTCTAAAGCATAATCCGGGTTTAATGAACGGTATTGATTCGTTTTAAGGGTTTATTACCCTTTTCCCAGATCCTGAACCAAAGCAAAAAAACAGGTTGTTCTACGCTGGCTAACAATCATTAATTTAGCCTATATTTAGCCCGAGTCATCAAGAGGCAGCATATACGGCTAACTCCCCAATAGTAATTTAAGACTTCTTAATATTTTTTTTGGAATAAAGGTTATACATTTGACGGTATACATAAACTAGCAACCATGGCAATAAAAGTAGCAATCCGGCACAACACCTACTATAAGTACGACAGACTAGTATCAGCCTCCCCGCACGTAATCCGGTTAAGACCGGCGCCGCATTCACGCACGCGCATTCATTCCTACTCTTTAAATATTTCACCCAAAGAACATTTTATCAATTGGCAGCAGGATGCTTTTGGCAATTACCTGGCACGTGTGGTCTTTAAAGATAAACTCAAGGAATTAAAAGTGGAAGTTGAAGTGATTGCAGAAATGACTGTGGTCAACCCCTTTGATTTTTTCGTGGAAGAATATGCGCAAACGTTTCCTTTTGCGTACCAAAAAGTAGAAAAAAAAGAGCTGACGCCATATTTCGAGATCGTTGAAAGCGGGCCATTATTGATGAAATGGCTCAAAAAAATTAAGAATATCAAAAACGATAAAATTGTTGAGTTCTTAAGGGATGTCAATCAAATGCTATATGACGATCTGGATTATACCATTCGATTGGAAACCGGCGTATACACTTGCGAAGAGACTTTGGAAAAGAAGAAAGGCTCGTGCAGGGATTTTGCCTGGCTAATGGTTCAAATCATGCGGCACCTGGGCATTGCTTCCCGCTTTGTATCAGGTTATCTGGTACAGTTAAAGTCAGATGAAAAATCAATAGACGGTCCTTCCGGCCCCGAGGAAGATTTTACAGACTTGCATGCCTGGTGCGAGGTTTATATTCCGGGAGCGGGATGGATTGGACTGGATGCCACCTCAGGTTTATTTGCGGGCGAAGAGCATATTCCATTATGTTGTACGCCCGACTACGGAAGTGCTTCACCAATAACCGGGGCTACGGATAAATGCGAAGTGGAGTTCAGCTTTGTTAACGATGTAAAAAGAATCCACGAAGACCCTCGCGTCACCAAACCCTTTTCCGATCAGCAATGGATTAACATTATGGCGCTTGGCGATCAGGTGGAAAGGGAATTCGAAGAGGGCGACGTACGGCTTACCATGGGCGGGGAACCTACCTTTGTGTCTATGGACGACATGGAGTCTCCGCAATGGAACACCGATGCCGACGGAAAAGAAAAAAGAGAGCTGGCCTACCAACTGCTTCACAAGCTAAGCGAAAAAATAGGCTACGGTACCCTGCATCAATACGGTCAAGGCAAATGGTATCCGGGCGAACCTACTCCGCGCTGGCAAATGTCGCTTTACTGGAGAAAAGACGATAAACCCATCTGGAAAAACAAAAAATTGTTTGCGGATGTGAGCCAAAAACACCATTACACCAATGCAGACGTAGAAAACTTCATAAAAGTACTGGCCACTAAGCTTGGCGTAGAAAAAAACAATGCCATGCCCGCCTACGAAGATGCGTTTTATTATTTATGGGAAGAAAGAAACCTACCCAAAAACATTGACCCGCTTAACATTAACCTCAACGACTCCCTGGAAAGAAGATCCATGATGGAACAACTGGACAGGGGTTTAAACAAAGCGGTAGCTTTTGTATTACCCCTGGAATGGGCTTACCAAAAGAAAAACTGGATCAGCTGTGCATGGGAATTTAATGGCCGTAAATTACTTTTAATACCCGGCAACTCGCAAGTGGGTCATCGCTTGCCGCTAAATTCCCTTCCCTATATGGCGGAAGCCAGAAGACAAAAGCCCTATGAGCGCAGCCCCTTTGAAGAGGTAGACGAACTACCCGACTATCATCAGTTAGTGGACCAAAGATCGAAGGAAGAAGCAGACTACAGCATTCCCGACGAACTTTTGTACCCGCCTAAAATAAAGCACAACGCGGAGGAAGAGGAAGAAAACCTTCTAGAAAAGTTCATGCCTTTTAGCACCAAAAAAGAAAAAAAGGACGATTATGAACCCCTGTACGATACATTTACCATCCGTAAAGCCCTGGTGACCGAATTAAGAGATGGAAGGCTGCACATCTTTATCCCACCAACCGATCTTATCGAGCATTATTTAGACCTGTTGGCCGCCATTGAATTAACGGCCGAAGAGTTAAAAATGAAGGTGGTGATTGAAGGTTACAACCCGCCATACGACAATCGTATTGATAAATTGATGGTAACACCAGATCCGGGCGTAATTGAAGTAAACATCAATCCTTCAAAAAACTGGAACGAGCTGGTAAGCAACTACAACATGCTTTTTGAATGCGCCAGGGAGTGCAGGCTAGGTGCTGAAAAATTTATGCTAGACGGCAAGCATACGGGTACCGGCGGAGGAAACCACATTACGCTGGGAGGAATAAAACCGGCTGATTCACCTTTGCTCAGAAGGCCTGATATATTAAGAAGCTTTATTACATTTTGGCAACACCACCCGGGATTATCTTATTTGTTTTCAACCTCTTTCGTGGGTCCCACAAGCCAGGCGCCAAGGGTCGACGAAGGACGTCAGGAAATGTTGTACGAGCTGGAGATTGCTTTCGACCAGATACCAAACCCCGGCGAAAAAGAAATACCTTTTTACCTGATTGACCGAACCTTAAGAAATCTCTTGATCGACTTAACAGGCAATACCCATAGAGCAGAGTTTTGTATCGACAAACTCTACTCACCGGATTCTATGTCCGGAAGATTGGGTATTTTGGAATTAAGAGCCTTTGATATGCCACCCAATAAGCAAATGTGCCTGATGCAGTTATTGCTTATCAGAACTTTATTCGCGTGGTTTTGGAAAAAACCCTACAAGGGCAAACTGGTACGCTGGGGTACAGCATTACACGATAAGTTTTTGACCCACCATTTTGTGAAGGAAGATTTGAAAGATGTGGTCAGCCAGCTCAATGATGCAGGATACCATTTCGATATAGAGTGGCTGGAACCTTTCTTTGAATTCCGCTTCGCGCATATCGGTCGTATTAATTACGAACACATCGAACTTTCTTTGAGATCGGGCATTGAACCCTGGAATGTGCTTGGAGAGGAAATGTCAAGCTCGGGAACCGCACGTTTTGTGGATTCGTCGGTAGAACGGGTAGAGATAAAAGTGGAGGGCTTAAACGACGAGAGACATAAAGTGTTATGTAATCAGATGCAAGTGCCATTGGTAAAAACAGGTAAAGCCGGCGAATACGTGGCCTCCATACGATACCGGGCCTGGCAACCCCCTTCGGCGCTGCACCCGAATTTGGGTGTGGACACTCCTCTGGTATTCGATATTTTTGATACCTGGACAGGAAAAGCGGTTGCAGGATGTACCTACCATGTATATCATCCGGGCGGCAGAGCCTACGAAACCTTCCCGGTAAACAGCTACGATGCCGAAGGACGAAGGGTATCGCGTTTTTACGAAGGCAATCACACACAGGGAATGTACCAACCCGAGTATCCTGATTTTAACATGTATAAAAACACCAGCCATACCCCCGGTAAAATTTCTTTTATTCAGGGAGACATTCAACGGTATATTACACCGGGTACAACAGATAATGTGAGCACGGTAGCTTTTGTGCCAACCAATATCGAATCCGATCCGGAATACCCTTGCACTTTTGACATCAGAAAACAAAAACTCAAAAAATTAAAATAACGCCTGGCGGGTGCTATTTTAATTTGAAGCATTTTTATCCGAGATCTGTCATTGGGAATCTTTAAAATTCCTAATGACAGCAGGCTTCTGCCGTAACGGGGAATCCCGGTGTATACAATCTCACATTGCGGTATGTAACCTGGGTTGTTACAGTTACGTAATGAGCATTAAACCCGGATTATGTATGGGGGTTCGTCATGCGCATTGCAAGTACAATAAAACCGGACGCTGCAGAAACAAGGCATAACTTGTCCCGATTATTTTCGGAAGCACTGCTCCGGTGAGTTGAAGCAAGTTAGGAAACGCCGTGTTATGAAGTAATTTGTTGGCGTAACAGGATTCCTAATGCATATGTAAGCCTTAGGGCATTGAATGAATGCCAATTTTGGGTTTATTCTAACGCTCAATAAAAAACCCCGGGTATCATCCGGGGTCTGTTACAAGTTATCCTATTCAATCACCCTGCAAGGGCAACAGAACATTCGTATACTATATTTTTTTTGTCGTTTCTCGTTGGTGTCTGTTTCCTTTTATAATACCCATTACAACTTGCCGGCCTTAATCCTCAAAATGAATAAACGGCGGCAATGCATTGGCTGCATCCACTAACTTTTGATTCCATTCGGTTGATGTATCCTTTAACTCCTGCTCTGTCTTGCGAAACTCCATCAATTCTTTTGATCCATTTTTATACAGTATAAAATCAACCGGAAAATCCACATCGCTGGCATTTTTATAAGTCGCATCAAACGACAAATAAGCCACTTTTATGGCCATGTCAAAGGTTATTTCTTCGTGCAAAAGCCTTCTTAAAATAGGTTTGCCAAAACCGGTATTCCCGATAATCACATAGGGAGATTCATCCGATACTTCCACCCAATTACCCTCTGGAAGTATCAAAAACAAAGATGCCTTTTTATCATTTTCACACTGCCCGCCCACGATAAAATGAGCATCAAACATAAAGTTGCTGGCAGTTAAATCTTTCAAATCCTGATGCCGGACTTTTTTAACCGTTTCACCCAATAGGTCTGCTGCTTTATATAATTTATCCGGATATTGATGGTCCAATTTATCCTCAAAAAAATTCTTTACCTTATCCCGGATAGAGCGCAACCCGGATGACATAACAAAAAAAGAATTCCTTCCGTCCTGATAAGTCAATACCTTTTTCGAAGTTGAGATTCCCAAACCACTGCTTATGCGTGTATCTGACAGGGCTATTACGCCTGTTTTACTTTTAATTCCAATACAAAAAGTCATTTTACTGATTAATTACGGTTACTTTATGGGTGTGCTTTTGTTCCCCAACGGTTTGAATAATCCCTTTAATCGGGCTACAATCATTATAATCTGTTCCGTGTGCAATTTTAATATAATGATGATTAACAAGCAAATTATTAGTGGGGTCAAACCCAATCCATCCCACATGGGGGATAAACGCTTCGGCCCAGGCATGTGTTTGGCTGGTTCCGATATGTGAAAATCCCGGGTTCATATATCCACTAACGTATCTGCAAGGTATGCCAAATTGCCGGGCTATGGAAATAAAAATATGGGTATAATCCTGGCACACGCCTTTTTCCAGGCAAAAGGCTTCCAGAGCCGCAGTCTTTGTGGTGGTAACATCCACGGTATATTGCATGGCGCCATTCACTTTTTGATTCAGCTCCCGCAAAAAATTCAACACCCCCATTTCATTCTTAAATGAAATAAAACCCTCTGCCGCTTCTTTGGGAATATCAGTAAGGGGCGTTGGCCGCAAAAATAAAAAATGCTCAAGCTTAAAGGCATCGGAGGAAAGGCTTTGCAACTCTTCCTGCGGAGGCCAGGGAATAAAATTAAAGGGATTTTGATGCTTCACTTTCACCTTTACATCCAGATGAAAACTAAAAGCATCGATGGGTTCTTGCCGGGTATATTGCAACACATTAAACCCAAAGCTATTTTTAGCAAAGTATTCTGTACTTTTTAGGCTACACTTAATATCCAGTTCCGAAATATTTTGATTTACGTAAACAGCGGGGATTGCTAAAATTTGAAAAAACGATTTTGTGACCGGATTTTCATATTTATTTTCTATAGAATATGAAATACTAAATTCCATTGTTATTTAATACGAGAGATATTTCTTTTCAAAATCTTGACTTATTTCAAACAAGGTTTCCTTGGTATAGTTTAATAATTTATAGATATCATCTTTAAACTCATCAATAGTAAAATAATTATATTGCGCATTCAGCTTATTGATTTTATATTCAATGGAACCCTCCTCAATATATTTCGATTCGGATATGTGCGAAAGATAAGCAGCTATTCTGTTTATGCTGTATTGTAACGACCTTGGATTGTGCTCGTTAAGCATTAAAAACTCAAGAACCTCGTGTTTATTTGGGATAGAACGATAATATTTGCGGTTCATATCAAAGGATTCCGTACAACGTAAAAGCGTTGTCCACTCAAAGCTCAATTTGGTAACCGGGTATCCCAACTCCTTAATTTTATACACGTCGTGCAGTTTGGAATTGATAATCCTCACCATTTGCAACGAACGCTCAATATGCATGGCACATGATATCAGCGACCATGTTTCGTCATGTAATATGGAGCCATATATTTTACCCCTCACTACCGAAGTTTGCTCCAGTATTTTTTGCATGACATCATACAAACCCGCGGTTAAATAGTTTTCCACCGGGTAAGTATTAAAATAATGATAATGTGTATTAATAGACTCCCAAATCTCGCTTGAAATTTCGTTTCGCGCACCCCTGGCATTTTCGCGTGCCAGGGTAATAATGCTAAACAACGAATTGCTGTTCTCCTTGTCGAAACCGATTTTATACAGCACCTCCCTTTCATCGCAATCATCCATATCAAATATACCCACCATATACAAAATGGATTCCAACACAAACTTTCTGCTGTCCATTTCCTCTATTGGCGCATCAATGGATGAAAAATACAATTCTTTCACATATCGGGCAATATGCTCGGCTCTTTCCACATATCTGCCCATCCAGTACAAATTACCTGCTACTCTTGATAACATTACATTCATAAACCCTTATTTTATAACCCAAGTATCTTTTGAACCTCCTCCTTGCGAAGAATTCACAATCAAATTACCTCTTTTAAGCGCAACACGCGTTAAACCTCCCGGCAATATATAATTTTCATCATCACCCATTAAACAAAACGTCCTTAAGTCCACATGCCGGGGTTCAAATTTTTGTTCCTCCTCGATGTAAGTAGCATGGGTTGACAAACTCATAATGGGCTGCGCAATATATTTTCGAGGATCTGATTTTATCTGTTTTTTTACTTGTTCTATTTCTTCTTTGGTTAGTTTATTCCCGATGCTGATACCGTACCCTCCCGATTCGTCCACCGGCTTCACCACCAGTTTGTCCACATTCTCCAATACATATTTCAAATCGTCCTGATTTCCGCAGTGATAGGTTTTTACGTTATTTAAAATAGGTTCTTCGTTTAAGTAGTACTTGATGATGTCCGGCACATAATGGTAAACAGCCTTATCGTCCGAAACACCGGTTCCCGGAGCGTTTGCCAGGTTCACGTTTCCCTTTCGGTAGGCACTCATAAGTCCCGGAACGCCCAGCATAGAATCTTCCTTGAAACATAAAGGATCAATAAATTCATCATCCACCCTACGATATATAACGTCAACCTTTATGGGACCATGAATGGTTTTCATATACACAAAATCCCTCTCCACAAATAAATCTCTCCCTTCCACCAACTGAACCCCCATGGTCTGTGCCAAATAAGTATGTTCGTAGTAAGCTGAGTTGTACATCCCCGGAGTAACGATAACCACGGTTGGAACATCAACCCCAGCCGGTTTAACCGTCTTTAATACCTCGAGCAATCTTTCAGGATACTCATAAACAGGTTTCGTTTTCAGTTTGTCAAACATCTCAAAGAGTGATTTCCGCAAGGCCAGGCGGTTGGAGAGCACATAACTTACACCCGAAGGGCAGCGAAGGTTGTCTTCAAGCACGTAATATTGACCGTCGTTATGTTTTATAATATCTGTTCCGGCTACATGGGTATAGATTTTTCCCGGAGGCTCAAAACCCACCATTTCCTTTAAATAATGCTTGGAAGAGAAAATTAGGTCTTGCGGCACTACTTTGTCCTTGAGTATTTTTTGCTCGTTATAAATATCATAAAGAAACAGATTTAAGGCCTTGTTGCGTTGGAATATACCTTTTTCGAGCATATCCCACTCCTTCCCCGGAATGATGCGCGGAAATAAATCAAAGGGAAAGATTCTTTCGTCAGGCTTTTTATCTTCAAAATAGACCGAAAAGGTAATTCCCTGGTTAAAAAAAGCTTCTTTAACCTCTTTATTTATCCGATCAAAATCGGGCAAAGAGTATTCGTTAAATCGTTTATATAGATCGCTGTATTGTTCGTTAGGCAATCCATCTTTTGTAAATACTTCATCCAAAATATGATCGTTAATTTCATATGAAGAAAGCAGCCCTGATTTCAATTCTTTCATACACTTTTGGTATTTGGCGAATACATCAAAAATTTCTTTACTAATAACGCAATATAAGAAAATTAATGTGCTCCATATTTTTATTAATGCTTTTTTTGTTTTTTTTTAACAATAACCACCGGCTCAGCTGACACCAAAAGCTCATTTAGGTACTTTTATTTCACACACCCCATCATACATTAGTAAACATAGCCAATTAAACCATTTTTTTTATTCAGTTGAAGCAAAATAACACAGCTACAAAAATAAAATGGCGGTGTAAAATATATGTTTAACCGGGAATTTGTATGAGTGGTACGTCATGAGCATTTAAACTCCATACAACAAGGCGTTGCTGAAACGAGGCATAACTTGTCACGAATACCTTCGGGAGCACCGCTCTGGGAGTTGAAGCAACTTAGCGAAAGGCCTTGTTCTGAAGTAGTTTAATAGCGTAACAGGATTTCTAAGGCATAGGGCGCGTTTAACGGCAGGTTCCATAAAACACACTAAAATATGGTTCCACTGTTCCAAGGTTTGAACCTTTACAAAAGGTTTATCCTTTCTAATTGATTTGTATAATCAACTATACCTGTTTTATTGGTTGGTATTAGAAACATAGCACAATAAGGCCTTAGTACCGAAGGAAAATATTCCTATACGCCCGTTTCGGGGGCGTTTGTCTATTGTGATAATTAATCACCCGATGACTTTGAGTAATTGGGCAGGGGGTGCGGGATACAAACAGTTATTCCTTTTTTCTTTTCCTCAATTCCTTACAAGCACTAAAACGTTTTCAACAAATTCCATAAATGATAATTGCATTTTCTGCAACTAACCTTTAAGAAGTGATTAAAAGAAGTACTTTCCAATAAATTTTCATTTAACCCATTGCTCTTAGTGCCATATTCTGCACCTTCAAAACATTGTTTTCACCTGCCCCTCATCGTAACTTTACGATACCAAAACAACAGATATGAAAACTTCACTTTATATAATCGTTATGCTTTTTCTAGCTTCCATTACGTATTGCCAGGAAAAAAGCGCAGATTCAACATTGGTATATATTGAGACTACCGATGGCAATGAATTCTTCGGGCAGATAATAGAGGAAGATTCTCTTCTTTTAAAATTCAGTTCTGACAAGTTAGGACTAATCACTATTCAAAAAAAAGAGATCAAATCAAGAAGATCAGTAAATATCCAACGGATAAAAGATGGCAAATACTGGTTTGAAAACCGTCAATCATCGCGCTATTTCTGGGCCCCTAACGGTTATGGTTTAAAAAAGGGCGAAGGGTATTATCAAAATATTAATATTTTCTGGAATCAATTCTCCATTGGAATAACAGATCAATTCTCGCTCGGGGTAACCATAATACCGTTTTTCTTGTTCAATGGCGCCCCTACACCCGTTATGCTGGCACCTAAGCTATCTTTTCCAATTGTAGAGGAAAAGTTCAATATTGGAGCCGGGGCATTGATAGGCACTATATTGGGTGAAGACGCTGATTCATATGGGCTGGTTTATGGTACTTCAACCTTTGGTTCGCGCGACAATAATTTATCCATTGCCCTATCTTATGGTTATACGGGTAGCCATTGGGCCAAATCTCCTGTTGTAAATATTAGTGCTTTAGCCAGAACCTCAAATAGAGGATATTTTATAACCGAAAACTATCTTTTCCCCGGAGGAAGTGGTTGTTTATCGTTAGGAGGAAGATGGATATGGAAAAAGGCTTCGTTGGATTATATGTTTGCCATGCCTATTAATACCGGAAGTGATTCATTCGTTGCCTTTCCAATTATAGGATTTGTTATCCCATTTGGAGGTTAAAATATATACTGTTTTAAAGGTTCACATTAATTCCGCCGAACACATTAAATGGTAAACCCGGGTAATAATAACGAGGCAAGTTGCTTCCAAAGGCCTGGGCATTGATGACCACCATGGAGGCATAATGGGTATCAAAGATATTATCTGCTCCCAGGTAAATATTGGCTTTTAGCTTCTTCAAATGAATATCCAGCGATACTTTAATGTTGGTTTTATGGTAAGCGGCATATTGTTTTGTGTTGGCATCGTTGAGGTATTGACTTCCCTGATATTGATGATTCAGGTGATAATGAAAACCTCGCCAGCTGCCTGCCAGTTCACCTGTGAAATTAGCATCGGGAATACCGGGAAGGTGATTGCCCCGGAAATCTGTTCCGTCATCCACGAAATCCTCGAACTGGTTTGCAGAAGCGAAACAGGAAAGACTTAAGTTTAACGAACCGGCTTGCTCAGTATTCATCACGGCCCACCCCAGCGACGATTCCAGCCCTTGATGCGAAGTCTCCCCGGCATTCTTGCCATAAAACTGATCTTCCACATCACGCTCGGTGACCAACAGGTTATTCATCTTCATATAATAAGCCGTAACTTCCGCTTTCATTCGCCTAGAGGCATCTTGCCACCTGAAGCCCAGCTCGTAATTCATCCCTTCCTCCGGTCTTATGTCGGGATTAAACGAACCATCCGGCCATTGTGCCTCCTCCATGGAAGGTGCCGAAAAACCATGCCCTATGGCAGCAAAAGCATGGATACGTTCGCTGATCTGATAATTCAGTCCCAGCCTTGGCGAAAACACGGGATCGTAATCGTGGCACCGGGTTTTACCGCTTTCCTCGGTACGATAACCGGTCTGGTTATAATTGAAGGCTACCTGGGCCACTAACCTTGGTACTGGATTCATTTCCATCAAAGCGAAAATATTATAATGATACCGCCTGTGTTCCGCGTCCGAAAGGGGCTGGCCGGTATTGTCCCCCCGGACCGAAAACAATGAAACACTGTTATGTTCGCGCATCATTTCCGTTCCCAACTGCCCTTTAAACCATGAATGTCCAAATTTCAGTTTTTCACGGAATCCAATAGCGTTCCTTTCTTCATCCAGCCGGTTAAACGGGCGAAGCTCCTCCAAGGAAGATATTTTCCCGAACAAAGTAAACGAATTCACCCATTTGTTTCCCAGCGGGGATAACACGCCCAAGCTCATCAAATGCCTTGGACTTTCTTCAAAACCACCAATATCGTTCCACGAGTCGGCGGCTTTTTTCGGGTTATCCTTAAAATCGATGCTATCCAGCGAACTGGGTATTCCGCCGTTCAGGTAGCGGTAATTATAAAGGAAGGCCAATTGGTGGATGCCCAGTTGCTGTTGCCCTTTAAAAGTAAAGTTATATCTTTTGTATTCGCTGTTGTCCCTGTACCCATCTGATATAAGCGCGCCTCCCACTATCGACAAATAACCGCTATCAGCAGTTCTCCAGTTCATTTGGGCATGCTGCGAAGACGTCCGGAAACTGCCCAACTCGCTTTTAACGTTCAATGGGGGAACCTGATCAGACATAAACGGATTTAAAAGGATAACGCCTCCCAATCCCGCCCCGAACAATGCGGATGATGGCCCCTTTAATACTTCGAGGCTGGAAATATCGTTCAACCCAATATCTTCGATGCTGGTAGCCCCGTCGCCATCGGTCAAGGGCATCTCGCCCCAATAGGCTTTAATACGGTTGGTTTCGTAAGGTGTTCTCGAGCCAATACCCCTGATGGTGATTCGGTTTGTATTCATGGTGCCCTGTTGCATCATAACCCCGGGAACTTTGTTGAGCTGCTCCTTTACGTTGTATGCGTTCCCGGATTGCAGCTGAAGATTGTTCAGTTTAACGTAAGCGCCCGGCCATTGGGCTTCCGACTTAACCTGGATGGGCGCCTGAATAGTGATTTCCTGGATATAACGTTGGCTCTGGTAAGCAGAGGTATCGCTGAAGTGATTTGTTATTGAATCTGTTTTGCCTTGAGCAAATACAAACTCAATCATCATTAACAATAGCATTAAAACCTTAATACGGATCATAAATATTAGAATTCATCTCTGTTAAACGCTGTGGTGCATTTACTTTTAACACGCCGCACACTGTTTTTTACATCAAAGGAACACAGACAAATACCGAAAGCCAGTTACCCATTGTTGTACGTTTATCACCACAAACACTTTACTATAATTTCCGACGCACCATATTGATGTATAACTGCTATGTTTTGCCATGCGTCGGATGGTTTTGCAAAACTAAACCCAGGGAGTCGATTAAGCTAAGCTCCATCTTGCCCTGGGCTATTATTTTTTAGGCTTTCCACCTTGGTGTTCTTTTAATCAACCATGTATGGAATACTGGTGCCCCTTGACTATTCCACAGGAATCAATTTCAATATCTTCCCCGGGTTTTCAACTGCCACATAGATATAACCATCGGGACTCATTTCCACGTTCCTCACCCTTCCTATACCTTCAAGTAACTTCTCTTGCCTGACCACTTGATCTCCGTTTAACACTACCCGGTGCAAATACTCAAAGCGAAGCGAACCTGTCAGGATATCGTTTCTCCAGTTGGGGTAACGGTCTCCTTTCACAAACGTCATACCGCAAGGCGCAATGGACGGAACCCAGTACAGCAAAGGCTGTTCCATACCTGCCCTGGCGGTATCGTTGGTAAAGGTGGTTCCGTTATAGTTGATCCCAAATGAGATGACAGGCCAGCCGTAATTTTTGGCGGGTTCAATGATATTGATTTCGTCGCCACCCTTCGGGCCGTGCTCGTCGGTCCATATCCTTCCGGTTTCGGGATGCATGCAAACGCCCTGAGGGTTTCGGTGGCCATAGGAATAAATGGACGGCATGGCATCTTTCTGTCCCACAAAAGGATTGTCAACAGGAATACTACCGTCATCGTATATGCGATGGATCTTGCCACAATGGTTATCCAGGCTTTGCGGGTTTCGGTCTCTGTCCCCTCTGTCACCTACCGAAAAATATAAATACCCCTCCCCGTCAAATTCCAATTTACACCCATAGTGATGGCGCTTATTGGTTTCGGGCATGGCTTTAAAGATACGCTCTTTATCCACGAGTGTGTTTCCGCTCAAACGGGCACGCATAATGGCCGTATTGGCCAAACTTGACTTTTTCTCGTTAGGCGACGAATAGGCAAAATACAACCAGCCATTTTGTTCGTACCCGGGATGTAACTCCAAATCCAGCAATCCCCCTTGCCCTGCCGCTTTTATGGGGGGCAATCCCGATATCTGCTGCAAATCTCCATTTTTGGTAAAACGTAACAACTCGCCCTTTCGTTCCGATATCAACAAATCGCCATTGGGCAGAAACTCCAGTCCCCAGGGCACCTCCAATCCCTCCACTACGGTATCCACCCTGAATTTCTGGTCTTCGCTGTCAACCACCCCATCCTGGTTCGCAATATCTTCATCCTCGCCCAGCGGAACCATGGTATCCAGACTTAAAATATAATCGACCAATGCGTAAATAGTGGTATCACTCATTCCATCGGCAAAGCCGGGCATACCATGAGCCACACGTCCAAGTTTTATGCTTTTATAAAGATCTTCCCTTCCGCTACCCCACAACCAGGTCCTATCCACAAAGGATGATTTTTTATCGTTATGGCAACCCAGGCAAAAGTTTTGGAAATTGACTTCCGCGTCTGTCCCTACTACCAAAACCTTATTATTGTTTTCGTTTTTGGTTTGGCACGATACCATCATTTGTGTGGCAATAATCAAAGAAAACAGGAAACAGTATTTCATAATTTTTACATTTTGTGAGGTATAACATATTTCTAAAGTTATTGTTTCTAACCATATCCATATCTAAGTATTTTCCAATGTAATCAAATGTAGATAAAATGAAACAGAATGTAAAGCATAAAATACCCACAAAAAAAAGAGAGGCCCCACGACCTCTCTTGATAAAATTTTTATTGACATACACACCTTACCCGGCAGTTACGGCCTCTTCAATTGTAACCGTACCCATGTCGTTTATCTCGCCGTTGACTAGTTCAACTTCATCGATTTCCTTTATTTGATAACCTTCAACGGGATTAAAGTCAACCTTATAATTTCCTTCCGGTAAGGCTTTAATCATAAAATAACCCGTAGTGGTATCGGCATAAGTAGAGAAGGTATCGGCATTAGCCGAAATTGCCTGGATATACGGCTTTGATTCGACGGGAAAAACCATACCTTTTAGAGCTCCACTGGCAGCTTCGGTAAATACCCGTATTACAGGCTTTAACGAGTAAGTTCCGTTTCCTTTGGCAACTATTGAGCGACTGGCATCAAAATCGAGCCACACACGATAGGCTACTCCCTTTTCCAGTTCGGCATGCACATTAAGCTTCAAACCCGATTGTTGTGCCGATGGCGTTTTAACATCATGGTAAACACCGTCTTTTTTAATCTTGTTGTTTTCGCCCAATATCAACCTGATTTGAGATATCTCACCTACCGTAAACTCCTCCTCTGCAATCAGCGTATCTGCGCCATTGGTAAAATCAAGCAAGTTATATATGCCGGTATTTACATTTTCGAGCGTATGCCAACCTCCTTCTTCTTCTCCCTCTCCAGAGAAGTGTACACGCACCTCCTGCAAGTCTATTAATACTTCGTCGTAACTAGCCGGAGCGTCGGTTAACCTGATGCTTATCTTTGGGCTGCTTAATTCTTCGCTGCTGCTATTGCTTTCTTCGACACACGAAACGGCGAGCCATGAAGCCACAATCGATAAACTTAAAAATAACTTCTTCATAATGATAAATATTAATGTTGTGTTGAATGATTATAACGCATAAAAGTATATAAGATTATCTAAATCAGAAAAAATTGACATATTGAATGGGTACATTCTAGCACAGCTTTTGCAAATATTTTACCAAATCATAATTATTTCCATAATACTCAAATTCACCCACCTTCCGAAAGCCATGTTTATTATAAAAGTTTACCGCCTTTAGATTTGAAGCCTGCACCCCTCCCCATAATATAATTTTATACGCTCCTCTTTTTCTTAAATCTTCAAGTACAAATTCCAACAGAAGACTTCCCACTCCCCGCGACTGGTAGGCATCGGCAACGGATGGAGCCAGCGTATAATCGTGCCGATCGCTTAACGTTATAGGATAACCTATATAACGGTTTCTATCCCCGGGCACATACCCTTGTTTAACAATGGCATAGCCAACAACGAGCACGTCGTTTAGGCAAATATAGGCCATACAATTTTTATAGCCGCCTGAACATACCAACCATGCAGTATGCTCATCAAAAGGGTGAGGCCCAAATCGTTTACGTGTCTCTTCCGATAACGTTTTAAGGTAAAGGTAAAGCTTGTCTTTATCGTGTTGGGTTACCTGGCGGATATGCATGATAATCTCTATAATAGTTTTATGTAATTACTTGTTACCTGGCTTTTCTTAATTTCTTTCGGTATTCCTTATCCATTTTCTCCGTTGCATACTGTATGATAAGCCTGCCACACCTATCTTTCCATTTTAAAAGGAAATCTTCTATTTCTAAGGGATACTTTTTCCATAAACCACGCATCAAAGTGCCTATGCCTTTCTGCACGTATTGCGAATTATCCAGCATCAAATCTTCAACCGTTTCAATGGCATCCTCCGGCTTTAAATCGTGCTTTATCAACTCAACCAAAGTTACAGGCACCGCTCTTCTTTTCCATTCCGATTCAGCCTTGTTCCATGCCTTAAGTTTCCTGAGGTCAATAACATTATCAATAACAAATGCGGAAATTACCAGCATACAAAACACATCGGTAGTAGCCCAATTATATACACCAACATCGAACCACAGCCCTATTCTGTCGAAGGTTTCTTTAGTGTAATTGTCACGTTGCGACTGTACAAACGCAATTACAAAAGACTTTTCTTCGTACCGCCCGTTTTCAAATACAATATCTCCAAGGTCAAGATAATCGTCAATCGTCATTTCACTGTTCCATTCCTGAATCCATTTGTCCCTTTGCCTCTCAAATGTCTTCTGCTCTATTCCATAACCGTCAAAACCTTCCTTAAAATATCGCTCATATTTCTTGACGATCTTGTGACTGGAATTCGATTGGCAGAAATTGCTAATTTCGTTGAACTTGCCTTGTATCATGAATATTAAATCAATGGTTAAAACACATCAAAATACAAAAAAACCGAAGCAGAATCAATTCCACTTCGGTCATCATTTAAGACCAGCTGCCACAAGCTATTGGTATGAGCTGCAGATTACACTAAATACTGCATTCTTCCTCTTGATATGGCGCTAGCTCAACCGTAAAGTGTCTTAATATAGGGGCTTCGTTAATGATTTGATAGCCCGACCTAATATCCTCCCTCCTATCATAAACATTCTTCAAGGCAACAGCTATTACATCCATATGGTTATTGGTGTATACCCTTCGCGGAATAGCCAAGCGCAACAACTCCAATTTCGGAAATCTGTTTTCCCGGGTTACCGGGTCACGGTCGGCCAGTAGGGTTCCTATCTCTACTCCTCTAACTCCGGCTTCCTTGTACAGCTCAATAGCCAGCGTCTGTGCCACAAACTGTTCAACCGGAAGGTGAGGCAAAAAACGTTTGGCATCCACAAAAATGGCATGCCCACCAAAAGGTTCTTGCACCGGAACACCAAACTCTTTTAGTTTCTGCCCCAGATAAGCCACCTGTTTAATTCTGGTTTCCAGGTAATCAAATTCCGTACCTTCATCCAGTCCTTGTGCCAAAGCGTTCATATCGCGACCCGACATACCTCCGTAGGTAATATATCCTTCGTAAATAATATTGAACTGAGCTGCCTTTTTAAACAACTCTTCCTCGCGCAAGGCAATAAAACCACCCATATTTACAATGGCATCCTTCTTACTGCTCATGGTCATCCCATCGGCATAGGTAAACATTTCGGCCACAATTTCTTTTATGGTTTTATCGGCATAGTCTTCCTCACGTGTTTTGATAAAATAGGCGTTTTCGGCAAAACGGGCCGAATCGAATATGACCCTGATACCATAATGCTTAGAGAGCTTGTATACCTCACGCATGTTTTCCATGGATACAGGCTGACCCCCCGACGAATTGCAGGTAACAGTGACAATGACACATGGGATCTGTTCTTTGGAATACCTAAGATATATAGCTTCCAGTTTATTTAAATCGATATTTCCTTTAAAGGGATGGTGAACAGTCGTATCGAAAGCCTCATCAATGGTGCAATCGATAGCAGATGCCTTGCGGAACTCAATATGTCCTTTGGTGGTATCGAAATGGGTGTTTCCGGGAACCACGTTTCCCTCTGAAATCAATGCCGAAAACAACACATTTTCCGCAGCACGACCTTGGTGTGTCGGTAAAAAATAATCAAAACCCAATATGTTTTTGATAGCTTGCTTAACATTGTAATAGGAAGAAGCTCCCGCGTAGCTTTCGTCACCCAACATCATACTGGCCCACTGGCGGTCGCTCATAGCCCCCGTCCCGCTATCTGTTAGCAAGTCGATAAAAACCTGGTTGCTCTTTAGGTTAAAAAGGTTGAATCCTGCTTTTCTGATCCAACGTTCACGTTCTTCCCGGGTGCTTTTTCTGATGGGTTCAACCATCTTAATTTTATATGATTCTGAAAATGGTAATTCCATGATAATTACATCAAATGATAATAAATTTAAAAGTGAATGAACTACTTATATCCCTATACCAAAACAAGAAATACAGTTATACCAACGGTTGAAAATTAATAACCATTGCTCATTCAAACAATAACATTAAATCAAGAAATTACGCTAAAAAAGAGTCCCGGTTTTTGATATTCAGGAACAAATGGAAAGTTAAAAACAACAATATGGTAAGAATAATTTTCATACCCTGTATTAATTATATTGTACAAATATATTAAAAACAAGGCTTATCTCCATGAAATGACAGGCAGACTTTTATCATAAAACAAAACATATTTTCATAAATCGCAGCTAAATCTTAATTTCCTTCGGTATATCGCCTTCGATTAAATCAAGCAAGGACACTGACTTAAAATATTTTATTACCAGTTGATTTAAATTACCCCAAAAGGTTTTTGCCTTACACCTATCTTCAAAATTGCAATTCACAGAACTGTTCATACATTCCACAACAGTAATGCCTGGTTCAAAAGCACTATGGATATCCAACAATGTTATTTCTGATGGCTTTTTGGTAAGTATATATCCGCTTTTTTTTCCACGAGCATTAACAATCAAACCGGCCACTTTTAGTGCTCTAATAATTTGATCCAGATATTTATTGGAGATACCTTGCCTTTCTGCAATATCTTTTTGAAAGACACCATTATCACTTTTGTCCGCAGCTATATCAAGCATAGCCCTAATTCCATATCTTGTTCGTGTACTAAATTTCATTGAGTAACATCAGTTGGTGCAAAAATAAACAAAATTCTAAAACCAATTGTCACTTCATCTTTAACTTTTATAAGTCCCCAGAACTTACTGGGCGGGTCTATTTCAAAATCAGTCAGTTTAACCTCAAGCTGACCTAAAAGGCACCATTGACCGGATAAACATTTACTGAATTCGCATGCACAAGTATATGAATTGGTTATCCCATTCATATTTATCTGAACCCGATTCATCCCACCCGTATTAAATGATAATAACTCGTTCTTGAAATTTTCGTCTATCGAAATATCAATATTAGGATGTTTATCGGCATTTATCAAACTGAGAAAGTCTTTCAACATTAATTTAGAATCAGCCTCAAAATCTTCAGCTGGTATTGCAATGGTAATACTATCTACAACATTAGAGTCTGCATGAGGTACATTAACATAACCTTGCTCACTATATTTAAGCACAAAATTACTAACATTAGTTACGCCCTTAATAACAATTTTATCAAATTGATATCGCTCTAACCGAACCGCCGTGGGGTTAGGATTACCAGCATAAACCGACAATTTGCTTATCAACAGAACTAAAGTCAAATATTTCTTTCCGATCCTCATAATACTAACATAACTAACATCATAGGCCGTTCAGCTTTGAACTGAACAGCCTTACCCAAACCTCTTTAGAACGAAATAGCTGCTTCCACAACCAAACCATCAAATTTTCCACCATCTATCTTACCATGCGCTGGCCCTTCATAATCCTGAGTTACGTAATCTAACTTAACCACAATATTTTTGGTCATGTCCCAACCACCACCTATATTAAGGCGTTTTACAGTACTCTCATCATCTTCATTATCAGATACTTTATTATATCTACCTCCAAAGTAAAAACTTCCTATCCTATAAATACCTTGTATTGCTGTTTGAGAAAAATGCTGATCAGCTCCTTCTTTTACTCCTTTCATATCCTCAACTACAGTAAATATTTCCAAGCCTTTAAATTTGGCAAATACATTGAACATATAACTATTCATTTCCGTTTGACCACTACCCGGACTCCAGCGCCCCGATCTGAAATTATCACTAGCATCGTGCATTTGCATAACATTGTAATATCTTGCACCCGCACGATCACCATCCCAAAGGTAAGATCCGCTATGTCCTTCACCAACATGGTAACCAGATACAGTACCGCGTATTCTTAAATCATCATTTATCTGACTATCATAACCTAACTTCCAGTTATAAACCAGATCTTCGCCAATATCGTTTCCTCTGCCATAATTCAGTCGTCCATTATTTAATCCAACAAGAGCCAATATGCCTTTGTTTCGATACATGAATTCCATTCCTGGATTTGTGGTATAATTGTCCATGATAAAGTTACCAACAAAAGGATTGTTTTTAACAGAGCCATTGGTACTCCTGAAGAAATGAGCATCGCCATAATTAGGGTTCATCACACCTACTTTAATGGTCAAATATTTCATTAAATTCTCTGTGGAAGGTAAAAATGGTAGATGATCAAAGGTTAAATAACCACCTTCAACCCAAGCTTCCTGATGATGCCTAGACGACATATAGTTATTAATAAACAACTGGATACCAGGCGCAAGATCAACTCGTAATGTGAGGTTTGCTGTGGGTAAGTTGAAGTTATTCTTTAAATCTAATAATGTATCTGCCGACGAACCAGACAATTCATGACTGATACTTTGCAACTGAATGGCATATGCACCGCCAACTCTTACCTTCACATTCTTAAAATCTTCTGGATTTAATTTTTCTGATTCAAACTGTTGCCCAAATGTAGAAAATGCAACTACCAACGCTAAAACACAAAACGTGAATTTTTTCATAAGAAATTAATTAAATTAGTAATTCTATTTTTTCACTATTAAAAAAAACAATCAAAGTTTTAACTTTTCTTGTAGACAAAACTATATGCTACTTGTACTTCATTACCCGTTTTAATCGTACCCATCATAGCCACGGGCGCATCAACATCAAAATCAGACATTTTAAGGTGGAGTTCTCCTTTGATTTCTATGCCTCCATTCTCTAGGTAAATGATTAAAAACTCCTCCGTTATCTCTCTTTTTTTACCTGCAATAGTTATAACTACCTTAGCATTACCCTTACTTGACTGATTTGATACTTGAATAACATCAACTACAATCTGAGGAAATTCATCCTCTTTAAGAGCCTCATAAGCTTTCTTATTCATTAGTTTATGATTACTTTTTATTGAATTTACCTCAACCGCCAAACTGCCCGACATCAATCCATGAATATCCTCATCAGCAAGCACCATCTGTCCTTTAAACTTTTCTACGTTCATTTCCCAATCATGAATGGTCGAAGTTCCCTTTACGGTCAAAGAACTATTTTCCAGATCAAGTTGATAACTTGTTTGTCCTATAACAATCGAACTTGAAATGCATGTTAGGAAGATTATTAATGCAGCAATCCTTTTTTTCATAATGATGTAATTTTTGTATCCTACTTATCCTACTTGTTTTCTTGCATAAAAATATAGTTTTAATTAACATTTACTAACATTGTATTTGTTTTTTTTAACTATTTATATTCAATCTAAATATAACCGTTTCGTTATCAATCGACAATTCAATATTTCTCAACCTTTTTGGTATACAACTCAAAAATATTAACATAGCTTGTCCATTTGAGCGTTTTTTTCAACAAAACTTCGTCTAATAATTGGCCGCGTTAATCAAGGATTATCACATATTAATGGTTGTTAACAAACACCCGCTATTATGTTTAATTTTGACAATTAATAATTAAGCCCCCAAAACAATAACGTTTTAAGCGCACTATTTTTCAGTACTTTAAAAATTATTTTCTAATCCCCTGACCAAATTTTTAATGGATTTTGAAGATTTTAATAATAATTAACAGACCATATGTCATCAAAAACGGCATGATCGGTTGAAACCTTATCATCACCTATGCGAATAAGAATAGAATAATTTAACTATTTAATCGAATAACTTAATCAATTAAAGTATGAAGAAGAAGTTGATTGCAATGATGATGATTCTTATGTCGTTGTCGCTCAGTGGTCAGCAATCTATGTTCAAGGCATTGTTTATGTTTAACTTTGCCAAGTACATTGAGTGGCCCAACCAAGAATCCCAGAAAGAGTTCATCATAGGTGTATATGGGGATGATGAAATTATTGCAGAGCTTAATAAACTGGCTGCCGCCAGAAAAATCAACAACAAAAGCATTGTTGTTGCAAACGTAAGTTCACCTTCAGAAGCCGGTAATGCCAACATTTTTTACGTGCCCAGTGCCAAGTCCGGTGAGATTGGCAAGATAACCAGTTTCTTCGCCGGAAAATCCACGCTTATTATAACTGACAACACCAACCTTTGCAATAAAGGTGCAGGCATTAATTACACCATGCAGGGAGGTAAAATGAAATTCGAAATATGTAAGCGGAACATCACCTCCCACCATTTAAACATCGACCCCAAATTAGTAACGTTAGGAATTGAAATTAAATAAAACACAAAGCATGTTATTTAGAAAATATATTACTGTTGTTTTATTGATGTTTATTACTGCATCCGTAATAGCACAAGAAAACAAAAGAGACATCAACAGTCTCACACGTGGTCAAGTATTGGAAATGACCATTGAAGAACTATCGCTATATGACCTGGAGGAACTCACCAAGTTAATGGATATTGTGGGCGCATCGAGTTTAGATGAACTTTACGAACTACTTTTAAACAAGGACGTTACATCCGCATCAAAATCGGAAGAAAGCCTGTTTGATTCTCCACTATCCACTACCGTTCTCAGTCATGATCAAATTGTTGCCTCAGGCGCCACTTGCATCCCGGAAGCGTTGCGCTTGGTACCCGGCATGATTGTGAGGGAGAAAACCAACGGAAACTACGATATACACATCAGGGGCAACGACAACTTACCAGCCAAAAACATGATGTTATACTCAGAAAACACCAATACACTGGTTATGCTAAACGGTCGTCCCGTATTTAATTATTCGCACGGTGGTACCCTATGGGAGTCATTACCCATTAGTATAGGCGATGTGGACCGGATTGAGGTGGTACGTGGTCCATCCAGCGCATTATATGGCTCCAATGCCGTTACCGGCGTAATCAATATCATGACCAAAGATATCGACAAGGACTCACCGTTATTTTCGGGAAATTTCCAGGCCGGAAACCAAAACACTTACATTGGAGATGTGGCCTTCCGAAAACAGATCAACGAAAAACTGGGGCTGGGCATCACAGCTAATTATGAGTACCGCAATAGAAATACGGATAAGATTTACATTTACAATAACCCGGATGCCATGATAAACGGTGTCACAGTTGGAAACGGCTGGTATACCGCAGATGAAATTGCCACTATCGAAAAACCTTCGATATTCAACGATCCTGCAGCACCGGAGAATGATCAATTTGATTATCTATTTTCACGCAATGAAAGCAATGAATCGGAGACTTCTGATATCTATGATGCCTTTCCCGACCCTGAGCTTTCGAAAGACAAATTAGGAGTAAACGGGTACTTGACCTATCAATTCTCACCGTCCACCAACATTCATCTTTCGGCAGGTTACCAAAGTTCAGATAACATCAGCAGCAGCTATGGAGACATACCCACCCCTTATTCCGCCCGTAACTCATCAACAGGATATGTAGATGTGAGCGCCCATATAAATAAACTAAGTTTCCAGGCCAATTATAACGGAGGCAGGACTGACTTTATGACCGGAAACGAAGGTTTTGAATTGGACCTGAAACAAACGAACGCTCTGGCCGAATATGACCTGAAGCTCAACAACCTCAAAATTAGGCCCGGTGTAGGTTATCAGTCTATTTCATACGACGACACCCCTTATTTAACCCAAGAAGGGCAAGGATATCTTAACGGCGAAAGAAGTCTTGAAATTTTTGCCGCAAGTATGCGACTGGACTACACCGCCTTCGAGAAACTTCGATTTGTGGCTGCCCTGCGCGCAGAAAATTACAGCCAACCCGACGATTGGTATGGTTCGTGGCAGTTGGTTAGCTCCTATAAAATTAACGACAACCACCTTATACGAGCTGTATATTCCAGAGCCAATCAATCTGCATTCCTGGTTAATTCCTTTAGCAATTACTCCTGGCAGATTGTCAATAGGGATTACCCTTCTTCAATGTATTTTGGCGGCAATGACAACTACGCCTTAAAAACCATGGACATGGTAGAACTGGGATATCGTGCCAGACCTGCCAAAAGTGTCTTGCTAGACCTTGAAGCTTTCTACCAGAAAACCAACGACTTTGGGGCACTCATGCCGGACAGCACCACCATATCTTTGTATAATCCTCTGGGCGTGATGAACGGGCAGGACGCTATTATTTTGCCGGAATTTATAAATGTTATGTATCAAAACATGGATTTAACCGCCGAGCAACTGGGTGTGTCCATCGGGCTTGACTGGGTTGTGAATAAAAAATTAGTATTAAATGCACATGCCACCTACCAAAACACAAAACTCGACAATTATTCGGCCGTTAGCCGGGATCAATTAATTTCTGATCAAGCCTTAGATGCCGGATCGGATGAGGCAGCCATTGCACAGGAGATCAACGCGCAACTAACGGCAATAGGTTATGGCCTTGCCACAGGAACCATCGACCCGGCAGAAGTGGGGCACGTAACCCTTGGCAGTTCAACCCTAATGCCTACTGATTTAGAAGATGACGTTGACAACAAAGCCACACCCACCTTTTGGGGTAGCATAGGACTTAATTACAAGCCTTTCGAAAAGCTGGACATCAATTCCCAGGCATATTTTTACGGAGAACAAACGTTTGTGAATCAATACGGCACAGTGCCCATCGACAGTAAATTCCTGTTAAACGCTAAGATCACCTATCATGCCGGCAAGAATATTTCCTTTTACTTAAATGGAAGAAATATCCTGGATAACGATCAGCCCGAATTTGGATATATGGATAACATCGGAGGATTATACTTAGCCGGATTACAATTCAATTTTTAAACATAATTAAAAGGTTATTGATATATTAATCAATACTGAACATATCAATTAGAGGCTGTCGCAAAAGGACAGTCTCTTTTTCGTTTTGAATATGCATAGTCGTCAAATAGCGGTGCACAAATGTATAAGAAAGCCTGCTTAGCCATATCTGGGAGTAACCTCTTCCTTATCTGTTACTGAACCACACCTTTTGATTTTACGTCCTCCATTCTAATATTTCCGTATAATCGCAGAAACCCTTCAGCACCCTGAATTAGATACGCGACTTCAGCCTTATACACTACATTAACCCGGATTTTGCATCAGAACTTCGTCGTGAACATTGAAAGTGCAATCTTACTAGGTTTTCATCGTTATGGTGAGTTGTAGTGAAGCAGCGGAGTGTGTTGTTTTGAAACAATTTCAATGTGTAATAGATTTTCTAATGCATATGGCGGGATTAACCTTCCAAAATTCCACCCATATGACATGTTGGAAGGTTATAACGCAAAAAAGCCGCTCCAAATTGGAACGGCTTTTAAATTTTATATCAGATAAAATTATCCTAAATAAGATTTTAACAATTTACTTCTGGACGTATGACGAAGTCTACGAATCGCTTTTTCTTTGATCTGACGCACTCGTTCACGAGTTAAACCAAAACGCTCACCAATCTCTTCCAGTGTCATTTCCTGCGTCTGAATACCAAAGAACAATTTAATAATATCTGACTCACGATCAGTTAAAGTAGCCAACGCCCTTTCTATTTCGCGAGCCAATGATTCGTTAATTAGCGTTTTATCTGCATTCGGAGAATCTCCGTTTACCAAAACATCCAACAAACTGTTATCCTCACCTTCAACGAATGGGGCATCCACCGAAATATGACGACCCGATACCCTTAAAGTATCAGCTACTTTATCTACAGGTAACTCCAACTTATCTGCCAGTTCTTCAGGTGAAGGCTTACGCTCATTTTCCTGCTCGAACTTAGAGTAAGCCTTATTGATTTTATTTAAAGACCCCACCTGGTTCAATGGCAAACGTACAATTCTGGACTGTTCCGCTAAAGCCTGAAGAATAGACTGACGAATCCACCATACTGCATAAGAAATAAACTTAAACCCCCGGGTTTCGTCAAATTTTTCGGCTGCTTTAATCAAACCAAGGTTTCCTTCGTTTATCAAGTCGGGAAGACTTAACCCTTGATTTTGATACTGCTTAGCAACCGAAACAACAAAACGCAAGTTAGCTCTTGTCAGCTTCTCCAAGGCAATTTGATCACCTTTTTTAATTCGCTGAGCCAGTTCTACTTCTTCCTCTACAGATATCAATTCCTCGCGACCGATTTCCTGAAGATATTTATCTAAAGAAGCACTCTCGCGATTCGTAATTGATTTTGTTATTTTAAGTTGTCTCATATCCTATATGCAAAATGTGGCGCAAAATTATACTTTTTAATTCAATTATCCAACTCTTTTATTAAAGGGTGAGACAAATTAAACTATTACTAATCTTCAAGATTAATAGCGTAATAGGCAACTTGACCGTTTGGATAAACTCCTGTGATAAACAACCCGCCATCGGTAGATGCAATCACATTTTTTAAATCCGTTACATTGCTAATGGGTTCTCTATTGGCTTTTAGAATAATAAAACCCTCAGTAACACCGCTTTGTTTCAATTTTCCGGCTGTTAATTTAACAATTTTCATACCATAGTTAATGCGTAGTTTCGCTTTCTCTTCAACTGTCAGTTCACGTAACTCAGCCCCCAACAAATCGGAGATTCCCTGTTTCTCTTTTACAATATCCGTTGAACCATAACTATTACGTAAAATTACGGTAAATTGTTTTCTTTTTCCATCCCTTTTTACAACTAAATTCACTTTATCTCCTGGACGACGCTGACTAACTTGCTCAATCAGTTCTGAATTTGTGTTTACTTTAACCTCATTGATGCTTAAAATCACATCTCCTTCTTTCACGCCTGCGGCATCCGCGCCGCCATTTACGGTTACTGCACTCACATACACACCCTCTACTTCATCCAATTTATATTGTTCAGCAAGTTCTGCTGTCACACCTACTATTTGAACCCCGATAAATGCTCTTTGCACTTCGCCAAATTCCTTTAGGTCACCAACCACTTTTTTTGCTATGCCCACCGGAACTGCAAAAGAATAACCTGCATACGAACCCGTTTGCGAGGCTATAGCCGTATTAATACCAATCAGCTCACCTCGTGTGTTAACCAAAGCCCCTCCACTATTTCCGGGGTTTACAGCCGCATCGGTTTGGATAAACGATTCAATGCCCATGGGTTGATTTCTATTGGCCAGTATATTAATGCTTCGCGATTTGGCACTTACAATACCTGCTGTTACCGTGGAAGTCAGGTTAAAAGGATTACCAACAGCCAATACCCATTCCCCTATCCTAATATCATCTGAATTACCGTAAGTTAAAAACACAAGCCCTTGCTCTTCAATTTTCAAAAGGGCAATATCGGTTGTTGGATCCGTTCCAACCAAGGTGGCCTTGTACGATCGTCTGTCATTCAGCACCACCTCTATTTCATCCGCATTATCGATTACATGGTTATTGGTAATGATGTATCCATCTTCGGATATAATCACCCCGGAACCCGATCCCATGACAGGACTTCTATCCGGTGTTACGCCACCCCTTGGGCCAAAAAAGAAATCGTAAAAGGGATTTCCGTGCGAATAGCCATCACCCGAGACAGTAGCTTTTGTCATCACGTGAACCACGGCCTCAACCGACTTCTCCGCCGCCACCGTAAAGTCCGGCACTCCCACAGGCGTAGCAACACCCATTGAGGCATAACGGGCTGCAGGAACTACTTGCTGTTCAATGGCAACAATTTCCCTGTTCGGTTTAACAAATAATACATAAGCATACACTCCGACAATCCCTCCGAGCACAGCTGTCAGGAACACAAAAAATATTTTTTTAACATTCATAACGAATAACTTTAAGTTTTATATGCCACTGGGGCATCCATCAATTTAATTTACCTTTAAACCTGAGTCTAACTCTGTTTATGATTTCATGTAAGTCTTAGAATGAAAATCATAATTCAAAAATGGCAAATTATATGCCCTTATCATGCCAGAATAAGTACGTTAACCTAATTTTAACTGATTTTTCCTTAACTTTGTTCACTGTTTCTTTAACAAATTTCGCACAAAAGAAACTAAATATCAAACACTTTGAACGCAAATACCATGCAAATCGAATTTTACAAATACCAAGGCACAGGCAATGACTTCGTGATTATCGACAACAGAAATGGTAATTTTGACAGCCAAAACAATGACCTTGTCAGTTTTTTATGCCACCGAAGGATGGGAATTGGGGCCGACGGGCTAATGCTCCTTGAAAACCATAGTTCACCAAAAGTAGATTTCACCATGCGTTATTACAACAGCGATGGCAACGAAGCTTCGATGTGCGGAAACGGGGGAAGATGTATAGCTGCTTTTGCGGTGCATATTGGCGCGGTTAAATTTGCCGACAAATTTGACTTTGAAGCAGTGGACGGTATGCATACGGCCAGATATAATGACGGCATTGTTAGCCTTCAAATGACAGATGTTAACTCCATTGACATCAAAGACGGATATCATTTTTTAGATACCGGCTCGCCCCACTATGTTACCCACAAAAAAGATATAGATAACTTTGACATCGTTAAGTTTGGCAGGGAAATTAGATATTCGGATACCTTTAAACCCGGTGGCACCAATGTGAATGTGGTAGAGGAAGTTGCTCCAGACCATATAAAGGTAAGAACGTACGAAAGAGGTGTTGAAGACGAAACCTATTCGTGCGGTACCGGCGTTGTTGCTTCCGCCATAAGCACTTTTGTTAAAAATAACGAGTGCAGGGATTTTAATATTGATGTAAAAGGCGGAAAACTTCAGGTTTGGTTTGAAGGAGATGCAGAGGCCGGGTTCAGAAATATTTGGCTTACCGGCCCGGCTACTTTTGTGTATAAAGGAAGTATCTCCGTATAGGAAACGGTGCATGGGCCACTAGTCCATTGTGTTTAATCAACAACTACCATTGGCTATCCGTTATGGGCAGATGACCTATTGGCTACCTACTTATGCCCCTTTTATTAAGCTCTCTGCGATATTTGGCCGCATTAACATTATGCTGTGCGAGTGTTTTGGCAAAGTTGTGGTAACCCGAGAAATCTTCCTTGGCACACATGTACAAATATTTATGCGTCTCGGCATTGAGTACCGCATCTATTCCAGCGATCGAAGGGATTCGAATAGGTCCCGGAGGCAAACCTGAATATTTATAAGTATTATAGGGAGATTCGATTTCCTTATCCTCGTTCAAAAGTCTTTTTATAGAAAAATCACCCAAAGCGAACTTTAAAGTCGGATCTGCCTGCAAACGCATACCGCGCTTTAAACGATTCAAATACAATCCCGCCACCAATGGTTTTTCATCTGCCATTTGGGTTTCCTCATCCACAATACTAGCTAAAACAGCTACCTCAACTGGCGTTAAACCTTTTTCTCTCGCTTTACTTATTTTTTCGGAAGTCCAAAAATTATCATATTCGCGCTTCATCCTTTTTACAAAACCGTTGGCATCGGTATTCCAATAAAATTGATAGGTGTTAGGCAAAAACAAAGCTGGCAAAGTATTTTTATCAAAACCTAACCTTTCAATATATTCGTAATTACTAAGTAAGTTGATGAGTTCTGTAGAATCTGTCATGAGCTTCTTCCCCACAACCGAAGCCAACTTTTCCAATTCTCGTATATTATTAAAAGTAACGTTGACCGGCTCTTGTTTTCCGCTTCTCAGCAGGTTTACCAACTTATTGTTAGACATTCCGTCTTCGAGTTTGTACCTGCCCCCTTTTATCCTGTCGGCATATTCTTTCTTTTGAGCCACCCACTCAAAACTTACCATATCTTTTATAGCTCCCGAATTCTCCAGTATTTTTTTAAGTTCGGCAAAACTAGTTCCGTTGGGAATGTGGATATAAGACGATTCAACATTGGTTAAATCCACGTTGGCAGCATTGATATATCTATAAAACCTACCACCAAACAATACTGCAATAAGTACCAGAACAATAGAAAACAACCCCATTCTCTTGATCCTTCGGGTCATTTTCCTCTTCGTCTTCTTTACTTTGTTTTTCATTTATAATATCTAGAGTAATCGTTCAAATATAGCAGAATATTCCTTTCTAAAAGTATCTTGCCACATATTAACCTTGCGTAATTAAAAATAAATAAAAATTTTTGCAAAGAATATTATATTTTTGAGGAATTAAAATCAGGAATCAATAAAATTAATACAATGAACAAATTATTTCTATTAGCCACCATTACCCTATGCTTAATCAGCTGTAGGACTTTAAAAGATGCCGGAAGCTCTAGTTTTAGCGACAGCGACTCACCATATATTAAGGAGGAACCCGTAGTTAAACCAATAGTTAAGGAAAAACCCATAGTGGTTAAAGAGGAAAAAGTTAAAGTTATCGAGTCGAATGATGATGTCGCACATAAATATTATGTGATTATTGGTTCGTTTAAAGTACTTAACAATGCACGCAACTATAAAAGCACATTAATTGAAGAAGGGTTTACACCGGTTATACTTGAAAACCAAAACGGACTTTATCGTGTTTCTGTTTCGGCTTATAACGACGAAATGGATGCAAGAAATAAAGTAGGTTCAATCAGAGTAAAATTTGAAAAATATAACGACACCTGGCTTTTGATCAGAAAACTATAAAAACCACGTTATACAAATCATTTAATCCTTCTACGTTTCAGGAATTGAATGTTTTCTATATTTTTGTATCACCCGAATACCGAAATAATAAATAAGATATATATGTATAAGCCGGTAAAACTAACCGATGATGTTTTTTATGTTGGTGTTAACGACAGAAGAACGCATCTATTTGAAAACATGTGGCCTATTGAGCGTGGCGTGGCATACAACTCGTATGTTATAAATGATGAAAAGGTTGCACTTATTGACTCCGTTGAAATAGGACAGGTTGAAAAATACTTGAAGAAAATTAAAGCCATCATTGGCGATCGTCCTATCGACTACCTTGTGGTAAATCATATGGAACCTGACCATGGTGGTTCTATCGACATCATTCGCAAGATGTACCCTGACATTCAATTTGTAGGTAACAAAAAAACCTTACCTATGCTTCAGGGATATTTTGACATTACGGAAAATACCATCGAAGTTAAAGAAGGAGACAGCTTGAGCTTAGGTAAGCACACTTTAAACTTTTACATGGTACCTATGGTGCATTGGCCCGAAACAATGGTAACATACGAGTCTAAAGAACAAATCTTATTCTCTGGAGATGCCTTTGGTACTTTTGGAACATTGGATGGCGGTATTTTCGATGACGAGTTTGATTTTGAATATTACCGCGACGAGATGCGCAGATATTATTCAAATATTGTTGGTAAATATGGATCGCCTGTGCAGAAAGCATTGGGCAAGCTGGGCGGATTTGATATTAAAATGATCGCATCGACACATGGCCCAATCTGGAGGAATTATATTAAAGAAGTAATTGGATATTACGATAGATGGAGCAAGTACGAAACCGAAGAAGGTGTGGTTGTAGCTTACGCCTCCATGTACGGAAATACGGAAGAAATGGCAGAGGCTGTGGCACGGGAATTAGCGGAGAACGGCATTAAGCACATCCGTGTGCATGATGTATCAAAATCACATGCTTCATTTATTCTTTCGGATATATTTAAATACAAAGGTCTTATTTTAGCCAGCCCTACATACTGTAACGAGCTGCACCCAAATATGGAGTCACTGACGACCAAGCTGGTGCACATGGGTGTTCAGCATCATTATCTTGGGATTTTAGGATCGTTCTCATGGGCAGGTGCCGCGGTTAAAAAACTTACCGCTGTCGGCGAACAGCTCAAATGGGAAATCGTTGGCGAGAGCGTTGAGGAAAAACATGCGCTTAAAGCGGATAAATACGAGGCTTGTTTGAAGTTAGGACAAGCTATGGCAGATAGACTTAAAAAAGATAGATAGTCTGTACAAAAAAACGCCAATTCATGCGTTACTCTTGTTTAACCCGCAATATGCATTAGAAATTCTATTACACATTGAAATTACTTTAAAACAAGACACTTCGTTGCATCACTTCAACTCACCAGAACGATGTTATGCCTCGATTCGGTAATGCCTTGTTTTATTGTACTTGCAATGCTCATGACGAACCCCCAATACATAATCCGGGTTTAACCTTTTCTTCCATAACATGGCCTTTTGTGTAACGTTATTTCAGAACTAGACAACATAGTCTTAAAAAAAATCCACTCCATTAGTTTGGGGTGGATTTTTTTGTTGTATGCGGATTTTACCTTACTGTTTTGAGATCACTCAAATGAATCAACGCCTTCGTCTTCCGGAATACTCCATTGCCTCACCATCTCCAAAGCCATAACTTATCCCTAGTGTGACAAACCTGCCACTCTCAGTTAAATTATATAGGTAATAATCGTTTTCGTTGGTTTCGCTTTCTGATTTTCGGGAAGCAAAAACATCTCTGACGCCCAGGTTTAAAACAGCTTTACCTTTCAACATTTTCTTTCTCAGACCTAAGCTGGCATATAAATCATCCTGATATACAAGTTGTACTGTTTTTCGTTTCGAACTAAAATTGCCGGTCACCTCAACCTCAATCTCTGCCGGCAATATAATTTTACCCACCAGTTTCGACGACCACTGGTCGGCATTAAAGTCAAATAAAGTATCGTCATATTCACCTTGCCTGTTATAATAATTATAATTGAAATCCCCATTGAAAGACAGCCAATTATTGGGACTGTACTTGCCATTAAATTCAATTCCCCCGGCATGATTGATCCCAATATTCATGGGCATTGTGGTATTCACATTATTTTCATAAACCGAAATCCTTTCAACGGCATCTGTAGTATACCTGTAATAGACACCAAAATTTAAAGAGGCTTTGTTGAGCACATAAATACTGGTTAGTTCATAGGAATCGGTAAATTCCGGTTTCAGGTTAGGATTCCCGGCCCTGATGCTGTAAGTATTTCTGATGTTAAAAAACGGATTTAAGTCCCAAAGCCTCGGTCTGTATATCCTTCTGGAATAACCGGCTTGCAGCGAAAATTGACTTGTCAACTTTAAAGAAGTGTGGAGCGACGGGAAGAAATTACCGTAATTCTGGTCGTTGCCCTCATTGGTATTGATGAGTAAAGTTTTTAAATCGGTATGTTCCAAGCGCAAGCCAAGTTTTACCCCTAGTTTTTCCCCTTCGTATGCAGCCGTTCCGTACAATCCCAACACGTTTTGATCGTATTCAAACACATTGGTTAACCCAGCATCCTGAACCCAAATGTTATTATCCCAGTTATGTACCTCGTAGTCGTTGCTCACCTGCTGTAACACATACTGACCGCCCACCTCCATGGTAAACTCTTCTGAAAATGGCTTGGTATAGTCCAAATTGAATGTGTATTTGGCCTCTTTAAAATCTGTTGCCGTACGCTGGTCATCCTCCTGAATGCTTCCGGCAGTAACGGTGTTGGTAAATTCAGAAGACTGATCCTTGCCAAAAAAGTTTCCTAAGGCACTAAACAATAGCTGATGCTCTTTATGATCCTTAAAATCCTTTTTATACTGCAACTCATACCTCCATTTTGGATTGTTTGCATCGGTCGATTCCTCCCGGAACCAGCCAGCCTCTTCTGCACCGTTGTTAAGCAAGCTGTAATTTATTAACGAAGGTTGGTCTTCCACTTCGTAGGCAAAATTACCGGAAAGGGTTAATACATTGTATTGATTTAGGTGATAGTCTGTTCCCAATATCACATTATAAAAGGTCTCATTCCTGTATTCGGTTCCTTCGGTATATACCGACGAGTTATTGATTAAGTCACTATTGATGCTCTTTTTATCTCTCGGTAATTCTCGATGGCCAATTCCAAACTGACTAAACAAGTTAAACCGCTCGGTACGACGATTAAGGCTAATACCTGCACTATGATTGTCTGGGCTTCCGGTATTCATAGAGATAGAACCATTGAGGCCTTTCCGCTCATCTTTTTTTATCACTATATTAATGATTCCAGATGTACCCTCTGCATCGTATTTGGCCGATGGGTTGGTGATAACTTCAATCTTCTCAATCATTTCGGCTGTTATTGTACCGAGTGCGTTGCTTTCTTCGCTTGCGATGACCGAAGGTTTGCCGTTAATAAGAATTTGGACTCCCCTGCTACCTCTCAGGCTTATCTCCCCTTCAATATTAACATTTACCGATGGCACATTGTTAAGCACTTCCAGGGCACTCATGCCTGTGCTACTAATATCTTTTCCTACGTTAAAAACCCGCTTATCAAGTTTAAATTCCGTTTGGGATTTTTCTGCCCTAACCATTATCTCACTTACTTGGTTATTGCTTTTCAACAAAGCCACCGTCCCTAAATCCACACCCATATCATTTGCTTTGATATCCTTAATAATAACTGGCTGATAGCCGATAAAACTGACCTCTACGTAAAAATTGATTGATTTTGACTGAACCACAAATGAACCGTCCTCTCCCGAAGCACTTCCGGTAATATTCTTACCTGTTTCTTTATCTTTCAGGATTATTGTGGCAAACTCAATGGGCTTATTTCCCTGATTATCTACAACAACACCCTTTACCTCAACCGATTTTTCTTGCGCAATAACAGCATTTGAAAACAGAAATAAGATAAGCAGCCCTACTGTGTTGGAATGTTTTAATAGCATTTTAATATCAGTTTTATACTTAACATTTATAAAAAACGTACTATTGATGAAAGTAAAAAATCATCTTTGAATGAATTAACTAACAGTTGAATGACTTATATTGTTTGACGGGGAATACAATGGTGTTGGCAGGTTTCAACAAGTAGTTACCAGGTTAAATATTATTATTTTAAAGGGAGCAATAACTTTTAGCCGATGAATAATAAACTTTCCTCCAAATTTTTATTGCCATATTCTGCTTAATAAAACGGATGCCGATTACACAGAGATACATACTTAAAAAAAGTCTATTTATCATCACTATCCATTGGGATACTTTTTTTAACAGACCCAAACTTTGTGCGTGATCCGCATTTACATTGATTTCAATTGATATGATTTAATAGGAGTAAAACGAAAAAAGCCCGTAAATCGATGATTTACGGGCTTTTTATAATTTATTTTATCTTAAGTCGGGGTGGAGAGATTCGAACTCCCGACCCCCTGGTCCCAAACCAGGTGCGCTAACCGGACTGCGCTACACCCCGTGATATTTTTCTTTGATTTCAGTAAGATGCGGAGAGAGGGGGATTCGAACCCCCGGTACCAGTTTCCCAGTACGCATGTTTAGCAAACATGTGGTTTCAGCCACTCACCCACCTCTCCAATACTTGTTCGGGCCTCACTTTTCAAGCCCCGTCAGCAATACTCATTTCGTTATTGCGAGTGCAAATGTAGGAAAATGTTTTAATGCTGCAATACAATTTATAAAAAAAATAAAGCTAAATAAACACACTTTACTGTTCGGTTTTTGTAACAAATTGCAGCACAAAAATAAAGGGGCTTGTTAAGCCCCATATATTTAGTTTATTTTTTTTCGGGTTTATCTGGTGGCGTCTTCGAAATAGAGTCTCTCATGGCGGTATCGGCCTCAACATTCTTCATTTTTAGATAATCCATCACACCCAAATTACCATTTCTAAATGCGTCTGCCATAGCTAATGGTACTTCAGCTTCTGCTTCGATCACTTTGGCTCTTGCCTCTTGGGCTTTGGCTTTCATTTCCTGCTCTTCCGCAACAGCCATCGCTCTTCTCTCTTCGGCTTTGGCCTGGGCAATGTTTTTATCCGCTTCAGCTTGGTCAATTTGCAGAACCGCACCAATGTTTTTACCTATGTCAACATCGGCTATATCAATGGAAAGAATTTCAAATGCGGTACCTGCATCCAGTCCTTTTTCCAAAACCACTTTTGAGATTGAATCCGGGTTTTCCAATACCGCCTTGTGCGACATCGAAGAACCGATTGAAGATACAATACCCTCACCTACACGCGCTAATACCGTTTCTTCACCTGCACCCCCCACTAATTGTTTGATGCTGGCACGTACGGTAACCCTTGCCTTGGCAATTAATTGAATACCATCCTTTGCCACGGCGGCAACCGGAGGGGTATCGATCACTTTGGGGTTAACCGACATTTGAACCGCCTCAAATACATCACGACCGGCCAGGTCAATTGCTGTGGCCATTTGGAATGTAAGTTCAATATTAGCTTTTGCCGCAGATACCAATGCATGAACCACACTCGTAATATGTCCTCCCGCCAAATAGTGAGCTTCTAGCTCGTCACGCTTGATATTTTTTAATCCCGCTTTATTCGCCTCAATCAACGCTCGCACAATAACCGAGGGCGGAACCTTACGAACACGCATTAAGACTAACTGAATTAATGAAATACGCACTCCTGAAACTAAGGCCGAGAACCATAACAATACAGGTACGTAATAAAGAAATAAGAAAAACAGTACAATAATGACTGCTAATAGGCCAAAAAATCCTAAGCCTTCCACCATAATATTAACTTTTAGGTTTAACGATTATATAAGTTTTAAAAACTTTCTGAACTTCCAAAATAGTATTTTCGTCCACAAAATGTCCGGGACATCTCGCTTCAACTATAATATTATTTACACTTGCTTTTCCCACAGGGTTTAATCTTGTGATTGCTACCGCCTCATCCCCTACCTTAATGGCATTATCTTCTTTCACTTCCACCTGACCATCAACGGAAGTATTGAGCATCAACTTATTCCAGCTTCCAGATCGTAACGACCAAACAATAACCAATACCATTACGGCCAAGGTGGTTATCAAAGTAGCATTGCCTCCGACAGAGCCAAACTCCTTGTACGCCATGAAAATTCCAACGCCAATAAACAACGCTCCCCCAATACCCGCAAAAGTTACGCCGGGCAACACAAAAAATTCCAGAACCAAAAGAAATAGTCCCAACAAAATAAGCAATACTATAACAACGGTGGTCATAAACTATTTAATGAATTGATACGGTGAGATTTTTATTTAACAACCTGTCTTTTAGAGGAATTAATTCATCCACCACCCCTACTTTAATCTCGCACTGCCCTTTAAAGTGGGTTAGAAATGCACATTGCTCCGCTTGTATATCATCATGATCACAAACCTCGCATAATGTTTCTATTACGTAATCGAAGGAATTAACACTGTCATTGTGCAAAACGAGCATTTTTTGTTTGCCATTACTTTTGCTCAGGCCATCCTTTTTCCATTTTTTTCCAAAAGCTACCATCTGCTAAAATTTTATGTTACAAAATAGCACTTTTTAATTAAAAAGCCATTTTAAATAAAATTAATCACAAATATTATTTTTTAGGCAACGAACTTTGTTTACCTCCTATAAAACAAACAACAAAAGCTCCCGTAAAACCTGCTTCAATAATTTCAGGGATCACTTTTTGGGCTTCCTCGAAAGAATTATAATTCCCCGAGAAGTATTTGGTTAGGCCCCTTCCTTCTAAAACCACTTTCGAAACTTCCGGTATTTTGTCCAAAGCTTCCTGCTTGGGGGGATTCTTAAAGACGCCGATCTGAATTTTATAAATTTCTTTATCCGAAGAATCCTTATTCTCTGTGATTATTGTGCCTGTTTCAAGTTCCTTATCTACTTTAGTGATAGTTTCTTTATCTGCATCACCCTTGTGAATCTTAGTATAAGGTTGTTGTATAGTTCCTTGATGTTCCTCCTTTGCGCTTTTCCATTCATCATTATCCAGGTTACTATATAAACGTAGTGCTTTTTCTTGTTTTTCGATACCTGCCTTTTTTATTGTGCCTGCTTTTTCATAGGACTCAAAGTTTAAACCTTCCGGTCCGTTTAAAATATCTTTCGCCTCCCTAAAATACGTATTTCCTTGCTGCGACAGTAACAAGATATCCTTACTGTTGGATTCATTTAACTTACGTGAAGCATCTTTTAGTTTCAGGTAATAAATCGGATACTTTTTATTCAATGCCTTGTGATACATTCGATTAGAAAGAATTTTAAGCTCTTTTGACTCTTTGATCATTTGGGTAGATGTAGCTTCCTCTTTATCACCCTTTAAACTATCCACTCTTTTTAGTAACTGCGCAATCTTTACCGGTTCAACTTCTTCCACCTGCGTGGAATGTTCCAGTAGACGTGCCGATTCCAAATTTAAAATATTAGCCCAAACATACAACGAGTCTGCATAGCGCAATGTGGCAATATCATTTTCCGAAAAAAGCTTGTTATACATATCTGCTCGCTTTGAATAATGGCGAACAAACTCATCGTTTATATGAAAGGTATATTTTTCAGGAACAAAAACACCGTCGAAGTTCAAAACTTTGGATTCATCCTGATCTTCACGTATCGATCTATTATAATTTCCTTGTTTAATTCTATCTTGAATCTCATGTAACTCTTTTTGCCTTGCCAACAGGTATTTTTCACGTATTTGATCATCCAAATTATACACGCTGCTTTCCAGCTTCAAAATATCTTTTACAATCCTATTTCTGTCCACCTCGTTAGCCACACGCTCAAACTCAGACCTTTTGTTTTTCATTAACAAAGCCAAACTGTCCCTTTGATGCTCCATTTGATATCCTGTCTTGAACAATTCCAAAGCTTCAGTATTAATAAAGTAGTCGAAGTTAGAATATTGAATGGTATCATTGATACTAAAGCTAAATTCACCATGCTTCCCGGAACTGTTTCCATTGTTCTGTTGACTTAGGGAATGGCTTCCTCCGCCTAATTTATTATCGTTTTTCCCACCCAATTTTAAACTCGCAGATTCCACAATTTGAACGGGATCATCCACCATGTTACGTACCTGGCTCCCGTCCCACTTCACTTTGTATACCATTACAGTATCACCTTTAGTTTCCCGGTTCGAAGCAAACCAAGCTACCTGGTTAAACTCATCTGATACAAACAGATAATCATCATCAGGTGAATTAAAAGGGATACCCATATTTATCGGATCTAAAAAACCCTGCGTTTCATTGTCGTAGTATATCTTGTATATATCAAAACCTCCAAAGCCTCCTGGTCTGTCCGAAGAAAAGTAAAATGTTAACCCGTCGGTTTCCATAAATGGGAAGGCATCATTATAAACTGAATTCACCGGCTCACCAATACGCTCGCTATCTCCCCAACCGTCTAGTAATTTCTGCATTTTATAAATACTCATCGTATCTTCCGAGCTGCTTGCCATGGAAAAATACACCACATCGCCGCGTTCTGTTTCAAACATAACATTATCCGGTTCAACGCCCGATTCAAAAAAATCCCCATTTTTATACAGGCGACCCACCTCCTTAGCCGGGGCATAAACCTCCAATACATCGTCCCTCAACGTTTTCGACTTATCCAATACGGTTAGTTCATATATTTTGGAAGAAATTCTTTTGCTGTCGCGGCATTGTGTAAGAAAAAACTTCGCTTTACTCACCTTTTCGAAATCTGTCGATCTGCTTTTTAGGAATTTTTCGAAGTTGCTTATAGCCTCATCGAACTGGAACGATAACTGGTGAGCCCTGCCCAAATAGTAGTTTACCTTTCGGCTTACTCTTTTTATTTGAGCATAATTCAACATTTTGACCGACTGTGAAAGATCTCCCCTGTTATTTAACAAACAAATACCCATATAATAATTATAGGCAGCATCTTTTGGATATTTTTTCAACAGATGAGCATATACCAATTCGGCATTTTCAAAATCTCCAGCTTTTATATATTCCAATCCTTTTTTAGGCGTATATGCCGGCTCCTGCGCTAACATAAGGGAATACTCCCCAGTACCCATCATCAATACCCAAAAACAAATTGAACATAAATATTTTATCATAACTTCGTTTAATACTTTTCAATAGAAATCATCCTCAAAATTATAAATATAAGATCAAATACCTAACTTGGTCAAGCCAAAACCCAATAGTTTTTTAACTTGTTCACGCTAGCCGGCAAATCATAATATCCCATTTGTCACAACATAATTGGTGCCACAAGCCACCTAACTATTCTAACATTAAAATTAATTATTATTTTAAAGACAATCTCCATATATTTATTCTTTCTTAACGACTTGTTGATAACTCTTTTGAACCATACCGTATATTAATAGTTTTTAAGAAATATATTTGTAACCTTAAATTTTAAACCATGGATATTTTAAAGGAAGGAGATAAAGCTCCCGCTTTTACGGGTATAAACCAAGACGGCAAAAAAATTTCGTTAAGTGATTTCGCAGGTAAAAAAGTGATTCTCTATTTTTACCCCAAAGACAACACTCCTGGTTGCACGGCGGAATCGTGTAATTTAAATGAGAATTATAGCGAGTTAACACAAAAAGGTTTTGAAGTGATAGGAGTAAGCCCGGACAGTTCAGCCTCGCATTTAAAATTTATCGCAAAATACAACTTACAATTTAACCTTGTTGCAGATACCCAAAAAGAAATCCTTGAGATGTACAATGCCTGGGGTTTAAAAAAAATGTATGGGAAAGAATATATGGGCGTTCTTAGATCTACTTTTATCATCAATGAGGAAGGAATAATTGAAAAGATAATAAAAAAAGTAAATACCAAAGATCACACCAATCAAATATACAGCGAGTTAGAATTAAATTAAGATTTTTAAAATGGCAGATAAACAAGAAGTTAACAAGGAAAAATTAAAAGCATTGCAGCTTACCATGGACAAAATTGACAAGGCCTATGGTAAGGGAACAATCATGAAAATGGGTGAGAATGCCATTGAAGACATCCCGGTTATATCAACAGGTTCATTGTCGTTGGATATGGCCCTGGGAGTCGGCGGTTTGCCAAAAGGAAGAGTGATTGAGATCTACGGTCCCGAATCGTCAGGTAAAACAACTTTGGCTATCCACGCCATTGCGGAAGCTCAGAAAGCTGGCGGTATAGCTGCATTTATTGATGCAGAACATGCCTTTGATCGATTCTATGCAGAAAAGCTAGGTGTGGACATTGAAAACTTGTTGATTTCGCAGCCGGACAATGGTGAGCAGGCCTTAGAAATTGCAGACCAACTGATCCGCTCTTCCGCCATTGATATCATAGTTGTGGACTCGGTTGCCGCATTGACACCCAAAGCTGAGATTGAAGGTGAAATGGGCGACTCGAGAATGGGGCTTCAGGCAAGACTAATGTCGCAGGCCTTAAGGAAACTGACTTCAACCATTAATAAAACCAACACCTGCTGTATCTTCATCAACCAGCTGAGGGAAAAGATTGGGGTAATGTTCGGTAACCCGGAAACAACAACGGGAGGAAACGCATTAAAGTTTTATGCATCGTTAAGGCTAGATATCCGGAGAGCTTCTCAAATCAAAGATGGTGAAGATATAATAGGCAATCATACCAGAGTAAAAGTGGTTAAAAACAAGGTGGCACCTCCATTCAGAAAGGCAGAATTCGACATTATGTATGGCGAAGGAATCTCTAAGGTTGGAGAAGTTCTTGATTTAGGGGTTGACCTGGAAATCATTAAAAAAAGTGGCTCCTGGTTTAGCTATGGCGAAACTAAACTCGGACAAGGTAGGGAAGCCGTTAAAGGCGTTATCAAAGACAACCCTGAGTTAATGGATGAGCTAGAGCAGAAGATTATAGAAGCAAGTACCAAGAACTGAGTCAACTGCCAACAGCCGGCAACCTGCATTACAAAGAGGAAAATAATTTGCCTCGCTTAAAATAATGTTTTTATAAGAAACCTTTTTATTCTTCCCTTAGCTGTTATGCTGGGGGAAGTAAGGTTGCGCAGCAACCGGGATGCGGGTGTCATATCGTCAACATTATTCTAAAAAATTGGCCATTGGCAACAGGGATTTGTCATTGGATGTTGGCAGAACTATTTTGGAATAAAGTTCTAAGAGCTACGATAACGATCATATTCTTTAAAATTAAATGAGCCGGGTTTGTTGCCCGGTTTTTTCGTGTGGGGATGAAAGAAAAACAGAGCATCAAGGGATATCGATACGTGCTTCAGGCGTTTTTAATGTGGGGGGTGTTGGCTATTTATTGGAAATCGTTGAAACACATCGGTGAATGGGAACTTTTGTCACATAGGGTAATTTGGTCCTTTATAATGCTGACGATTTATTTAGGTATTACCCAAAAAAACCAGTTTAAACAAATCTGGAGGAATAAGAAAAACCGGTACGCCCTTTTAAGTACCTCAATTTTGATTGGTATAAATTGGGGGGTATTCATTTATGCGGTAAATGCCGATAAGATTGTTCAAGCTGGCCTGGGATATTACATCACCCCATTGGTGAACATGTTTTTGGGCATCACTATTTTAAAGGAAAAACTAACGAAAACCAAGACGTTAGCTTTAACCATGGTTACGGGAGCTATTCTATTTCTTACTTTAAAAGTTGGAGAATTTCCTTACATATCATTTATTTTGGCTTTTTCTTTTGGTTTTTATGGCCTGGTTAAAAAAACTATTAAGGTAGACAATTTACCGTCTTTAGCATTTGAAACTACCCTACTGTTGCCGCTTGCGATTGCATACCAAGGTTTTCTATGGTCAAATGCCGACAGTTCATTAAACCATTTAGATTTACAATCTATTTTTCTTTTGATAGGAACCGGAATTATAACGATACTGCCTTTATACTGGTTTACCAAAGGTGCAAGAAAAGTAAACCTGACCACCGTCGGATTTTTCCAGTATGTTGCACCCACAATCATGTTATTGATTGGTATTTTTGTTTACAACGAACCTTTTGAAAGCAACCATATTATTGCTTTTGCCATAATTTGGTCAGCCATTGCTATTTATGTATATGCTTTGATCGTAGAAAAAAGAAAAAATTAAATATCTGTTACATTTTCTTTTTATTTCTATTAAAAACTAATAAATTGCCAATCAAACACTTATCAAACCTAACCAATGATTAACTACAACAACAAAACATTTGTCACTATCAGCAACTCCGAAAACGGAGATACTACCGAAGAAACCGTGTATTCTTATAAACAATCCGGAAATCAGGTTACAGCCACCTACAAAGGAGGGCCAATAAAATCAGGATTTGTGGAAGCCAGTGCTGATGTATTCGGCAACCTTCAGATGCAATACTACCACACCAACGAAAAAAACGAATTAATAACCGGAATTTGCACTTCCACACCGGAAAGAATGCCCAATGGCAAAATCAGGATTATTGAAGATTGGCAGTGGACTTGTAAACATTTCCCAAATGGCAGATCTATCCTGGAAGAGATCGATCCGCTGGATGATAATGAGCTGGTCTTTAACAACCGGAAACAAATTACCTATTCAATTTAAGATGTGAACAAGACCATGAAGCTGGTTCGACTACCGTGCCCATTCCTTTGAACATGAGGCCAATTTATCTGATGAGGCAGCATTTTGGGACGTAAGCCTTCTCAACTTTGGTGTGATTCTCCATCTGGACTATGACCAGTGTCATCTATTGCGGCTACAACTCATTGCTTACCATCCGGGAAATTTAGAACCTATACTGCGACAACAGCAAAACATTTAAATAGGTACATCCCAGGTCTGCTTTAAACCCGCAATATGCATTAGAAAATCTATTACATTGAAATTGTTTCAAAACAAGACACTCCGCTGCTTCACTTCAACTCACCATAACGATGCTCTCGAAAGTAATCTGGACAAGTGATGCCTCGTTTCAGTAAAGCCTTGTTTTATTGCACTTTCAATGTTCACGACGAAGTTCTAATGCATAATTCGGGTTAAAATAATTATACATCCGAATCTTCAAATGAATATTTGGAACTCTCTAAAACGTGTTTTAAATTGCGCTAAAATAATTTATCCATTCGTTAAAACAGAAACATGAAAATAATACACTTACCGTTAATCCTGCTTTTATTTCTATTTTCCTGTAATACTCCTTCTACTAACAATACTATTGGTTTTACGAACAAAGGAATAAAGCTTAACAGTACTAAACTTACCCCTGAAATTATATGGCAATTGGGAAGAGTGGGCAATGTTTCTTTATCGCCCGATAACAAGCAGCTGCTCTATACGGTATCTTATACAAATATAGAAGAGAACAAATCGTATACCGACATATACAGGATTGCACTCGAATCTGGTGAAGTAAGGCAGATTACAAATTCCAGACTTAGCAAATCAAGCGTAACATTCAGTCCCGATGGAAGTAAGATTAACTACCTATCTTCGGAATCCGGCTCATTACAGTTATGGGAAATGAATCCCGATGCCTCCGATAAAATACAGGTTACAGATATCAACGGAGGCATAACAGGTTATGTATATTCGCCGGACATGAAACACCTGGCTTTTACCGCACAAGTTAAAATGGATGAAGATATTCATGATTTGTACCCTGACCTTCCACATGCCGATGCAAGAATTGAAAACGATTTAATGTATCGCCATTGGGATAGCTGGGAGGATGGTTCCTATAGCCATGTTTTTGTGGCTAATATAGCTGATGGTAAGGTAACCGATAACTATATTGATATCATGAAAGATGAGAGGTTCGATTCACCATTAAATCCTTTTGGTGGTATAGAACAAATCAACTGGACAATGGATTCTAAAAAAATCGCCTACTCCTGTAAAAAACTATCAGGTAAAGCTTATGCCCTTTCCACAAATGCCGATATTTATTTGTATGACCTGGAAAACAAATCCACTACCAACCTTACCAAAGGCATGGCCGGGTACGATCTTAATCCTATCTTTTCGCCGGATGGCAAATATATGGCTTGGGAAAGCATGGAGCGGGATGGATACGAAGCGGATAAAAACAGGTTGTTTTTATTGGATCTAACTTCCGGGGAGAAAAGGGATTTAACGGAAGGTTTTGATCAAAATGCCGGAGCGTTGGCATGGTCAGACAAAAGTGACAAGATTTGGTTTACCAGTAACCATCTTGGGCCATACCAAATTTACCATGTAGAGCTTAGCTCGGGAGACATAAAACAAATAACAAAAGGCCAGCAAAATTACACTTCGGTATTTCCGTTGGTGGATCAAGTGGTAGCAACAAAAACTACCATGAACCACCCCACTGAAATTTATATGGTAGACACCAAAACTGGTGAAGACCAGGAAATTTCGTTTGTAAACAAAGACGTATTGGCTCAATTAGAAATGGGTAAAGTGGAAAGTCGATGGATCCCAACTACCGATCACAAAGAAATGCAAACTTGGGTAATATACCCGCCAAACTTTGATCCCCATAAAAAATACCCGACACTATTATATTGCCAGGGAGGCCCGCAAAGCACCGTCAGTCAATTTTGGAGTTTACGCTGGAACTTTCAGCTCATGGCTGCCAACGGTTATATTGTTGTTGCGCCAAACAGGCATGGCCTACCCGGGTTCGGACAAGAATGGAATGAGCAAATCAGTGGTGATTATGGCGGCCAGAACATGAAAGATTATTTTAGCGCCATTGATGCTTTAGCAAAAGAGCCATACGTGAATGAGAATAAATTAGGTGCAATTGGTGCCAGCTATGGTGGCTTTTCGGTATACTGGCTGGCCGGAAATCATAACAAACGTTTTAAAGCCTTTGTTTCACACTGCGGCATCTTCAACTTGGAACAGATGTATTCCACCACAGAAGAGATGTTTTTTGTGAACTTTGACCTGAAAGGCGCCTATTGGGACAAAGACAACACGCTGGCTCAAAACTCCTATGCCAATTCTCCTCATAAATTTGTTGGCAACTGGGACACCCCCATTTTAGTTATTCACGGACAAAAGGATTTTAGAATACCTTATACTCAAGGCATGGGTGCTTATAATACGGCTAAATTAAGAGACATACCCGCCCGTTTTTTATTCTTCCCCGAAGAAAACCATTGGGTACTTCAACCACAGAATGGTATTCTGTGGCATCGTGAATTTTTTAGATGGCTTGATACCTATTTAAAATAGGTAGAATAAAAAGGTGAAAAATAAGAAACAGATACGAAAAAAAAGCGCTGACTTTTATAACATTAAAGAACTTCGTATTTATCCTCAGGAACATTTCCGGGGATATTTTCTTATCACTTCATTACTCAATTCGGGTATTTGAATACTGGTTATTTCCCAGTAGTACTTTTTTTACACCTAAAACCCAATTAAACCTTTATTTTTGTTTCTTGTTAGAAAACCGGCTCTCCTGGTTAAAAAAGACAAGGGAAAAATTACACACCACACAATGAAAAATATGCGTTTTTTAATTTTCTTTGGGATTATTTTGGGAATTCACTTTTTGGTGAACTTATATATTTATAAGCGGGGTGCTCAAGGGATTGAAGCTATGCCTCAACTGCTTCCTTATCTGCGAGGAATAATGTTGTTCTTGGTTTTGGCGTATCCGGCGGGTCGCTTTTTAGAAAAAATCTGGTATTCTCCCATTTCTTCGTTTGTTCATTGGAGTGGTGCATTTTGGTTTGCCGGAATGCTTTATTTTGTGCTTGTTATTTTTATGGTTGATTTGGTCAGATGGAGCAATATGTTGTTTCATTTTATGCCGGACAAACTAAACGACAATTATGCACAAATCAAATTAATTACAACCTATGCTGTAACCGCAATTGTGGTTCTCACGGTTGTAGTTGGGCACATCAATGCCTGGACACCCAAAATTGTAAAACAAAACATCAAAATAAATAAACCGGGTGGAGATAGGAAGTCCATTAAAATAGTAGCGGCTTCGGATATTCATCTGGGAACGATTATAGGGCCGCGAAAAACAGGGAAACTGGTAAATACCATCAATTCGTTAAACCCGGACATCATATTGTTTGCGGGCGATGTGGTTGATGAAGATGTCAAACCTGTTATCGAACAAAATCTGGGTGAGAACCTGCTTCAGCTTGAAGCCCCTCTGGGAGTTTACGCTTCAACGGGGAACCATGAATACATTGGTGGGGTTGACAGGGCTGTTGAATATCTGGAAGAACATGGTATTCATATACTAAGGGACGAAAGTGTTTTCATTGACAGTTGTTTTTATATTGTGGGAAGGGAGGATAAAGATAGAACATCCTTCACGCGTATGCCACGAAAATCAGTTGAGGAACTTGTTAGACCTCTAGACAGGCAAAAAACCATTGTAATGCTCGATCATCAGCCTTACAACCTGGAAATGGCCCAAAAAGCAGGTATTGACTTACAGATTAGCGGACATACCCACCATGGACAACTTTGGCCTTTTGGCTATATCACACAAAAGATTTTTGAAGTGAGCAGAGGATATAAGCAAAAAGGCAACTCTCATTTTTATGTAAGCACGGGCTTTGGAACCTGGGGTCCTCCGGTACGGATTGGGAACAGACCCGAAATTTTAGAGTTTACACTGGAGTTTGAGCAGTAGAATACGGTGACACTGAGACCCCAAGGAAATGATTAAACCAGCCATATGCATTCGAATTTCTGTTACGCAATTAAACTGCTTCAACACAAGGTGTTTCACTAACTTGCCTCAACTCACAAAAGGGTGCTGCCTTGTTTCAGCAACGTCTTGTTTAATGGCATTTTAAAAACTCATTATGTGTCTTTAATACATATCCGGATTAACTAAACATGCGCTTATAGGTTGTACAACCATATCATTTGCAGGTCCTTCTACACTTTAATAACACGCTGGATGCTGATATTTCCATGGATTAAGTAAAACAATAGGCACTTTCAGCGCATATAAAACATTGACCTAAAGGGGCAATCCGCAAAAGCACAAGGCTGTCTTTAAAAATATATTATTTTACCCTGCAAAAGAATATTACACGGGGAAAACAGTGAAAATTACGAGTTGTAAGAAGTACTAATTAATCAATAGCAGCCTATTAGACATTTCACCTTTTCACATTTTCCTCATACAAATTGATCCAGTCCTGAGATGTCATTTTCCGAGTCAGTTCACCAATAAGTTCATAAGGAATATCATCCCATTTTTTAAAACGAATGCAACTCTTGCCCATATCCAATTTATACTTACCATGTTTTGGGTATTCTCCCACAAACCAATCGTGCAATTTTTTATCGGCATAAATTCCTGAGTGATATAAAGCAACAAAATTCTTTTGCGATGCTATACTCATAAAGGGCAATGGTAGTTTTGGATCACAATGGTACCCGGCTGGGTACAAGGAATGCGGAACCACATAACCAATCATGCCGTAACTCATGGTTTCTTCAAATCCTTCAGGAAGATTTTCAAGTATTACATTTCTGAGTTTTTTAAAGGCACTTTGCCGATCTTCGGGAAGTTGGTTGATATAGTCAGCGGGAGAATCTGCTTGTATTTGCATGGTTATCGGCATTAATGTTAACAGATACATAACATATAACCGGTTATTTGGTTGTCCCTATTGACTAATTTTTCGATTTTTTATAGGCCTCCACAATTACTTGTGCAATTTGTTGATCTGCTTCATTAACCATCACCTTAACCCCTTCTGCAACAATAGGTTCGTAAACATATGAATTCAAGGTATTGTTTTTTAAGAAACAATTGATACCATTGGCTTTCAGCATACTTTTCACCATTTCGCTCTCCCATAACGAACCTGAATATATCTCAACAATTCGACCTCTGTCTGTCATAATTCCTTTATCTTTATTTCACTAAACTCTACCCCCTGTCCTTCAGATTGTAATCCAATATATCCATCGGTCAACGGTTTACCATCAATTTTTACCCTTGGATCATAACCTTTAACAACTCCGCCGCCTATCGAAGGATTACTGTAATGCAATACAGTATCCCCTTCAACAATGTGAAATACTGAACCTCCTTTTACAATCAACTCAACGCTAATCCACTGATCCCATTTATACGTCGAAGAGGTTGATTTTATACAATGTCGGGAATCCTTTTTCCCATTAAAAACAATATTTGTTCCCGGCGTACAAACATTTCCCGTAGGTCTTTGCTCACCTTCTGTTTCCTCCGCCAGCAGCTGATATTCTACAGATATTGGCCAGTTCTGTTCTTTTAAAATGGTCTTAGGATCTTGGGAATGAAACATGACACCGCTATTGCGAAAGGTAAATACAGGTGCGTCATTTAACCACTGATCGGTGAAACGATATTCAAATTTTAAATGATAGGAAGAAAATGGCTGGTAATAGAACAAATGTCCAAAACGTTCGTCAAACCGATTATACCCGTCGTAGTTAACTTGAATTTTACCGTCAACGACCCTGAACGTATTGGCGTAATTATCACCTAACTTATGATGATTTAATTTCACCACCCACCCGTCAAGGTTTTTTCCGTTAAACAGATATTTCCATTCTTTATCTTTTTTGCGATTTTCTATGGAGGAATTGAGTCCACAACTCAATGTTACCGACAAAATAAAAACTCCCCATATCATATTGACCTTACACATCTGATTTATTTTATATTCCCGATTCTATAACCCGTGTATTTCGCCTGTTCCTCCTCTTATAACTACATTAATAGAAGACCTGTGCCCCAAATAAAGTGTAACATCCTTACACCACATACTAGATATATCTTCACCAAAAACACATGAGATATTCGGCTTATTGATTAAACTTTATACCTGTTGAACAAATAAGTACCCATCCAAAGCAAGCCATTAATTGCATATTATATAACAGATATCCTTATGTTTCCAAGATGACTTAAAATGTTGAATAGCAAGAAAAAAGAAGCATGGTTTATTTTGTTAATCTATTAATATTCAACATATTAAATTTGCGATATTTTAAAAGCCATACTAAATATTAAAAGTACAAAAGTTTTCTCAGAGACAAATGAATTTCTTAATTAGAGTGAAAAAAGAATTTACACCATACTGGAACTAGTAAAACCTCCACTAAGGGATTGTTTATCATCAAAGAAGACAATACTAAGAAAAGAGACTACACACCATACATCATTGGCTGTTATTTTCTTACCGAAAAAGTTATCAACATTTTCTGTTATTTATTTTAGCTTCACCATTGAATGCATTTTAAGCGTCATTTTATGCCCCAATGCATAGCTATTGCTCACTATCTTCCCGATACCGAAACTTTAAAAATCTCTAACTATCTTCACTTATACATTACCGGGCCTATTTTTTACCGGTGTAATGTCCATCATAAACCCAATTATTATTACATCCTTAAAACCTGGCCGGATAACCCTGTTTCCAACATGGTAGTTGCCAATTCGGTTAGCCTCATTTCCCTAATAACCTAAATACGACAACAATTAGGATTATTCCTGCCAGAGTTATATAGGCATAAGGGCTTGCGAAGTTAAAAGTTTGGCCTAAAGCGGGATTGAATTTGGGCACTATTAATCGTGGGTCTTTCCTGTTGAAATAAAATGGTCCATGCCAATTTCCGGGATCCTTGCTCATCCGGTTCAACATTTCTGTTTCCTTTTGGTTTTTCATCATATGTGCTTTTTGTCTGTACTAAATAAACTTACTTTTCAGTTTTTCTAGACAATATAAAACATGCTTATCCACTCAACTCAAGAAGCTTTAAAACAGTTTTCCAATTTCGGGTAGTTGCTGGTACTTTTAATTTACTTTCGAAAAAGTGGTTGCTTAGCTTAGTTTGATGATATTTTCCTTTGATGCAGAGAAACACATCATTCTTGTCGATGACAAACTGATCTGGCTCAAAATTATAGGATTCTGCTTTTAAACGGTTGTCTGAACTAGGTATATCTTTTAAAAACGTAAGATGTAGTTGGTTTATACCTATCTCACCTTTATCAAAGGGGTTATTATTAACGATATGCTCCAATTCTTGAGCCGATCGAACGATTACAGGTACTTCAAACCCATATTTATCTGCAATAGCCTGTTCAATCTTATTCCCTATTTCTAGGTTACTCCATGGCTGGTCAGCATTAAAAATTACATTGCCGCTTTGGATATAGGTAACCACGTCTGTAAAACCTATACCTGCAAACAACAGCTTTAAATCTGCCATGAGGATTTTTCTTTTACCGCCAACATTTATGCCTCGTAAAACCGCCACCATTTTATTTATATTACCAATCTAACAATCTTTTTTCGCCTTCCAGTTTCCTGATGTCCGATATTTCCTGTGAAACTTCAATCACCCCTTTGTATTCACCCTGTTCGTTTCTTACCGCAAAATATTGGATAAGAATATATTCTCCCCTCATTTTAATCCAAAAATCGGCCCTGCTTTTTTCTCCACTTCTAAATGACCGAACAATATTTTCTACCACATGCACACTTTCGGGCGGATGACAGTTGTTTACTTGGCGCCCTATTATGGCCTTGGTCCGCGGGAATATTCTTTTAGGAGGTGTTGAAAAATACCGCACTTTGTCGTGCTCGTCCACGTAAGTGATATCAACGGGTAAATGATTAAAAATAAGTTTGAGCTGCTCCACACTTAGCTCTCCTGTTCCAAGATTTACCTTTCCGTCTTCGAAATCTTCTTTTTTATCGCTCTTTGCTACTTTTGCAGGCTGAACATAAGGATATCCCATCTCAAAACCTTCACGGTTCATTGCGGCCAGCTGTTCTTCGCTGATAGTAGACAGGATATAGGGAAAAAGAATACGCTCTTCACGAAACTTAATGGCCAGCATATTAAAAAAGATATCGCCAACACAACGCTTAAACGTTTTTAATTCAACGCTATCATTCGATAGCTGATGGATCACCGTTTTTATATTCTTTCTGATATCGTCATGAAATGACCACATAATTAGCAAACACCTGTAATCGGACCAGTTTTTTTCAATCACCGGAAACAGCACATTTTCTTTAATGGTATAATGTGCTACAAATACCTCCAACTGCCGAAATAATTGGAGCAACTTTTTTTTGCGTTCAATGTGCTCCACATCTAAAACAAAATCTTTAAAAACAGGCTTTATCTGTTTTAGTAACAACTCCATTTCCCTGTTGTTTTGCTCAAGTACACCCAAAAAAGAATCCATTGCTGGTATTATCCTTTCAAAGTTCTCAATAGGTTGGTGAAAAACATTCAGAATTTTATTGGTCAGCACCTTAATATCATCCATCGGATACCCTTCTTTTATCAGTACATCAAAAAGGGTGATAAAGTCTGTAGGTATTACCGTTTCAATAAAGTCTTTATTCCCAACAATAAATTCACGAGCACTGCCAGTTTGCAATATGGTTTTGGCAACTTTTAATAATATTGTTAATCTCTTATCCTTCGTATTTGTAAATTCCGACATATGGTGCAACTATTAATATTTCTACATTAATTTACGGACTAATATACAATATACTTATATTTTAATGCATATTTACAAACTAAGATGTTTAAAAATAAAGGATGGCAACGATAAATCACCACCCTCTATAAAATTCACATGTATTTATTAAATTAAATCATAGAACCTGAAAAAAATGCATAAGCAGTTTAACATTGATATCAAATTACCTTTTTACTTTATTGGCTTTGTGCTTTATAAACTTAGTATTAAAAACTTATATTCAACGAACCAAACACATTCCTTCCCGGAGCAAAAATAGGATCTGTTGTTCCACGCACCGAACGACTTAAGTGTTCGTAGTAATTCTCGTCGAATAGGTTGTTTACACCTGCGGCAATCTGAACAGCATTGGAAATTTGATACGATAGTTTTACATCCAACAATGAAAATGATGGTGTTTTTGTTTCTCCATATTCAGATGAAATGCGCGATTGTTCCATTACATGACGGAAGTTAAGCTCTGGCCGAAACTTATCCCCCAAAAATGACCCTCGCAATGTATATCTAAAATCAAGCGGCGCTATTTCTGGCAGAGGTTCTCCTCTTTCCAAATCTTCGGCATAGGTGTACGCTAAACCCATTTGATGCCGCAGCCCCGCAAATAGTTCCTGTGTCCAATTAATCTCGAGACCGGTTTTAAAAGCCTTATCAATATTTACAAACTGGCGTACGCCGGGACTGTTGGGCAATCTTGTGGTCAAATTGGTGTCGATCACCGATGAAATAAAGTCCTGCATAAACGAAGCAAAAAAATCAAAATCTATGACTGATTTCTTCGTGGCCCATTCAAAAGTTAAATCCACCTGGTTGTTGATCTCCGGATCTAAGTTTGGATTACCCAACATCTCGTAGGGATCTTGCCCTACGGGAAAATAATTAATAAAACGTTCTGTTAATCCTGCACTACGTTGCGCTCTGCCTAGCCATAGTCCTAATGTAACCGTCTTATTCAATTTTAGTGAGGTTCCCAAACTGATGCTCGGGTTAATCTGTGTCTTGTCTGTTTGGGAGTACACTTGCATAAACTCCGTACTACCATCGTTAACTTTAGAGTTATTAACCTCCATCCTACCAGAAAAAACAAAGTGATATTTCTCTGTTTCGAGATGGTACTCTCCAAACAATCCCCCTTTAGCGATACGACTATCTTGCCAGGCATTATCCTCAACTGTTTTTCCTGCATTGGGCCCCATCAAAAATTCGCGAACCCTGGTTCCCTCCGCTCCTTCCACGCGCCAGTCTGCCCCTGCAAATAGGGTTCCCTTCGTAAACTTCCATACTCCTTCGCTACGCCCCCCGTAGTTATGAGTCTTTGCCGGAGTTTCAGCATTCATGGTTCGCGGATCCAGGTTTTTCAGAAGATTATCCATTAAGTGATCTACAAAAGAGGCAAAAAAAGTAGTATTCCAGGATTTTAGCCGATCATTGTTAATGTTCATATCGTGCCGGGCGTTCATCATCCAGGTATCATCTTCCCGCAAGTCCATTGGCAGTGCAGGAAAATCCACATCGCGAGCCATATTGTAAATGGCGGAAACTCTCAGTTGCTGTTTAGAGGTAAGCTTAAGTCCGATAGTAGTTCCAAAACTCCCCCTCTCAAAGTCGGATTGAACAGTTTGATCATTTCCTGCCTTATAATCATCCCCTTGTGCCCAGGCTCCAAAAAAACTAAGGTCATAGCTTTTGCCACGAAACCCTAATTGAGCCTCACTAGTTAAGGCCGATCCATTACTTTCGTAACCTGAAGATAATCTGCCATAAACATCAGTTTTGTCCGTAAACTTAAGCTTGGCAGGAACAAAGTTTACTGTTCCTCCAAAACCTGTCCCATATCGCAAAACGTGCGGGCCTTTAAGCACCTCAATCTTATCAATCATGTTGGGCGCCATCTGGCTTGTAGGCGGATCCATCCTGTTAGGACAAGCAGCCGTAGCGCTTTGGGCTCCATTTAAAACGATATTGAGCTGGTCGTATTTAAATCCGCGTAAAACGGGGTCAAAACCATACTTCCCACTTTTGCGGATACTGTTTAGCATGGGTGTCTGATTTAGCACGTCCGCTCCATCGTGCGCCATTCTGTCCTGATATCCCAGTTTCAAACTGGATGATGGTGTTTGACCTGGCCGAACAGCTAACACCGTTACCGGGTAAAGACTTACCGAGACACTTTTTCGATAGTATATTCCGGGTTTAAATAACTGTACTAGTTGATCTGCACTCCACTCCCACTCTCCATAGTTGAGATGGGACAGTTTCATGCTAACTTCTTCTTTCCAAGTAAATTTAATCGTTCCGTTTTCGTCAGAAACGCCTGTTTGATTTCCATACACATAAGTTGTGCCTTGAATAGGCATCGAACTCTCCTCATCCAGCAACTTGATGTGCTGTTGTGCATATATTCCGGTCATGTTCATGAGTAACAACATCAAAATCATGAACACATGCTTGATAGTTTTTTTAAATTTCATAAAATGATTTTAGGTTGATCCAATTTTGTATACCAGACACAACGCTTTAAGGACTGTACATTTGCGCACGCCAAAAGCACTCTCCAATAGTTACATGGGGAGATTTATAAAGTAAATTGTAATAAGAATTTCGGAGGTCGGAAAAACTTATTTATATAACCGGATCTTTTGAATGGTGTATTAAAGTATTGTTTTTGCTTTTCTTTAATCGATGAATTAGATTTTAATAATATATCAAATTCAGGCAGAAATAAATTTAAAACGGAATTTTCCTTAAAATTTTTTGACGTTTCGCTTTGAGGGTTTTCTTGTGCTTTCTTTAATTGCTTTTTTAAATGGCACTTACCATTACAAGTGTTATCAGGCTTATCTTTATTAACGCAAAGTACCTTGGCAATATAATCCTGGTGTATTTTAAAGTCGATGACAATCCAAATCCTGCCAATGGTTGGAAGCAAGAATAAGATGATGGTTAATATGGATAGAGTTTGCTTCAAAATAATACCATGAGTTACCATTATTTATTAGGAGAATATACTATTTGCATTTTCAATTCCTCAAGGAATCATTTTTGGACTACATATCCAGCTTAACTTCTTTTTAGCCATTTGAATATTTCAATTTTGCTTCTTTCGTTATATTACTAGTTGCGACCGTTACATTCTTATTCGGAACATTTTCAGAAAGTTTAAATGTTTGAATATTTCTGCCTTTTTTGATTTACATATTCCGATACCGGTATCTTTAGCATAGAACCGGAACACGTTGGTTTTATGATTCATTTCGCATCCAATCAAAATAAAACCATTAAACTTCTAACCTCCCATACCCAAATTACAAGTGCGCCATAAACTAGAATAAAGCAGCGGACCGTTTGATAATTACATGTAATACCAGGTAACATCTAACATTACCAATCCCCAAATGGCAAGTATAAATTTTGAGATATAAACAATATTACCGAATTGCACAAAATAATATTAAAACAGCAATACCAAAACGCTACTCCCTCCTAAAATCAACGGTGTTAATTTTAGCTCCATAAGTAAATGAAGATTACACAGTAAAATAAGAAAAGGAGCGGATGCAAAGGTGGTTGCCGAGATAAAATATCCCTCATTGCCAATCTGGTCTGTATTACCAAAAATATTATCTTTTACAGACGCTAATTTACCCATAGTGCTACAGTAAGAATATGTATTTTGCGAAGGTTCCTATTGATTAAACCACTACAATTTAATAGGAAATATCCCAACTATCAAAAATCTTTGTCAAAAACACACTCTTCTTCCACAAATAACTTTACATGATCAACAGAGCCACTGCCGTGAAATTCAACGGTAGTCCCAACGATTTCGCCAATAGAGTTTTTATACTCTCCTGCAAAAACTTCTTTGTTATTCACCAACAACTGAACATTTTTTGATTGGTTCGTGATTTCTACATCAAACCACTCATTGCGATTAACGACAAGACTACTTAAGTCCTCTTCTAATCCGGTCCTTTTAATTTCACTAATTCCATAAGAAGAATAAGTGCTACAACCTTCGCCTACAAATTTAAAACTAATCTCTCCACTAGTCCCCACCACAACAACATAAGTAGAATAACAACGAACTGCAGGCCAAAACGAACTTGTTTTTAACCTGGCTTTATAAGTAAATAAATCCCCATTAATTCCTGTTTTTTTGTAATTATCCAAGCGTACGGAAATGATTTCAGTAGTATCAATTCCTAAAGATGATATCGTTTTGGGAGAGACATGGAAAACATTACTTTTAACTGCTTTTTCTAACGGAACCGGATAATACCGTTTTCGCGTTTCTGCATTATAATCACCAAAATAGTAATAGGTGAAAGCCTGCCAGCCATTAGTTTTAACCAATATTTTGTCGGACCGCGCAATAACCTCGCCTCTACTCCTCAGTTTAGCCTCAAACTGCCCGGGATAAGCATAAAAATGAGAGATCGCTTTTTGATGGTTGACCTGGTGAAATTCTGAATTGTCTCCAAAATCAATAAAAACAGAATCCTGAGTTTCTTGTATTTCAAGATCGAAATAGGCTGTTGTTGGGCAATTGCCTTCTGTTTTAACCAACTGAATAGTGGCCTGAATAGGACTATTTTTTATTAAAGTTTTATTATTATCGAAACTGATGGTATAAAAAAAACCAATAACAATAATTAGCAAAGGAACCAGATACCATATGTATTTTACACTACTTTTTTTAGGATTAGTAGTAAAATCAAATTCAGTATAGTTAGCAAGAGCCTCCAGGGTACTTTCTTGTGGCGAATAATTTGCATCTGTCTTTACCTTACCAAATATTCGCTTTAGTGTAGCTACGCTTATCAAGACTTTGGTCTGCTGATGGACCGAAAAACTGAGATCTTCAAAATCGCGATTTTTCCAATTCACCCCCCTTCCGCGGTTAAACTTTTTCTCTACCTGTTTTAAAATTTGCCGTGTAATATCCTTGTTCATTCTTGAGATTCCATATAAATCCCCAAATACAAAACACTCATTTATACACACTTAACCTATTCACTGTTTTGTTTCGGGAAAGAATAAGCTAATATGTGAAAATTTCTGATGTTATCCATAATTTTAAGGTAGAAATCAGTTTATGAAACTTAATAGGAATCACTACATCTATATCAGTGTTATGGATAAAATTCTAAATAAACTAAGTAAAGTAATATTCATATTACTTCTTTGCACTCTTAATATACATGGACAACATAAGTATTTATTAGAAGCAGAGTCTTTCAAAAATCGTGGTGGTTGGAAAGTAGATCAACAGTATTTCGATATCATGGGATCGTCATATTTATTGGCGCATGGTATGGGCGAATCAGTCAAAAATGCTTCAACCAGTATTGTGCTGCCTAAAAAGGGAAAATATCATATTTGGGTGCGAACAAAAGATTGGGCGCCATTTCCTGTTGGACCGGGTAAGTTTCAGCTTAAAATAGGAAAGAATTATACCAAAGAGTTTGGCGCTTCTGGAGAAAAAGGATGGAAATGGTATGAAGGGGGTACAGTTCAAATAGATGATCCTTCCAGTATTAAAATTGTATTAAAGGACTTAACTGGTTTTGCCGGAAGATGTGATGCGATTTACTTTAGTTCAAGCAAAAGAGATGTCCCACCCAATGATTTAAAGACCATGAATCCGTGGCGCAAAGCGCTTTTAGGTTTATCAGATACTCCTGAAACTAAAGGGAAATACGATGTAGTGGTTGTTGGAGGCGGAATGGCCGGTATTTGTTCGGCTGTTGCAGCATCACGAAGTGGATTAAAGGTTGCATTGATTCAAAATCGTCCTGTATTAGGTGGCAATAATAGCTCTGAAATACGTGTTCACCTGATGGGGTATATCGACAGGGAAAATGATTATCCGGCATTGGGTAGAATAGTGCGAGAGTTGGATAATGGTGATCCTCATAATGCCAATATTGATGGCAAAAAGTATGGCGATAAACGAAAAGAAAGTGTGGTTAACTTTGAAAAGAACATCGACCTGTATTTAAATATGCATGCTTATGAAGTAGAAATGGATGGGGCAATAATAAAAGCAGTTATTGGTCGTCATATTTCAACCAACCAGGAGCTAAGATTTGAGGGTAGTTTTTTTGTGGACTGCACCGGTGATGGAACCATTGGCTACGTTGCAGGTGCTGATTATCGTTATGGCAGGGAGAGTAAAAAAGAAACAGGCGAATCATTAGCGAGAGATAAAGCGGACACCTTCTGCCTGGGGACGTCAAACATGTGGCATGCTTCTAAATTCGATGATGTTTCTTCATTCCCGGAAACGCCATGGGCCCTGCAGTTCTCCAATGAATACTTTTTAGATGGTCCTACATCGGAATGGTTTTGGGAAACCGGTTTTAATAATTTCGATGCACTTTCTGAAGCGGAAGAAATTCGCGACCACAACTTTAGGGCTGTTTATGGAAACTGGTCGTACCTGAAAAATAATTTGAAAGAAAAATACAGTCATTATAAACTGGATTGGGTTGGATATATTGGAGGTAAACGAGAATCCAGAAGATTAATGGGCGATTACATTTTCTCGGAGATGGATCGGGATCATACTAATCCTCGTCAGCCGGATGCCTTTATTCCTACAACCTGGTCTATTGATTTGCACTATCCACAAGATGAGAATAGTACATATTTTAAGGGTCAGGAATTTCTTTCAAAAGCAGTGCATAAAAGGGTAAAACCGGCGCATGTTCCATATCGTTGTCTCTATTCTCGAAATATCAGCAACTTATTTATGGCGGGTCGGGATATTAGTACCACCCACGTTGGTTTTGGTTCAACGCGAGTGATGCGTACCACTGGATTAATGGGGGAAGTTGTTGGTTATGCAGCGAGTCTGGCGGTTAAATATGGTACCGATCCAAGAGGTATTTACGAAAAACATCTGGAAGAATTGAAAAGCATATTAAGAGGTGAATGAAATTAACACAATAATTTATTAATCAGTCATGGTGATCAGTTTCCCCTTCATAAAGGAGGGGGAATGATGTGAAGGCACGGGGAATCAGATATTTTTTTTTAGAACTAAGTTTTAGCATTTCATAAACTAAAAGCATCTGCCATCTTCTTCGTTGAGATACTCCTCCTTTGTATGGAGGAAAGCCAACTGCCGTAAAAAGAATATAAAATGAAAAAACTAACTTATTTTTTAACAGCATGTATTTTTATTGCTTGTACAAATCAAAAAAGCAATACCGAGAGTAACAAAACACCTTTTCCCTATACCATCACGGAAGAAACAGCTAACAGGGAGGGAATGAGTGCTGCCATGAAACGTAGTTTCCAAAACTACAGCCATATTCATCCTCGAAACAATGAGTTATATTCTCAATTTAAATATACACCGGTTAAAGGATTGGATTACAGCAATCATGATGGAACCATTACGCGTCGTGATCCTTCAAAGGTAATTTTTGAAAATGGAAAATATTATGTCTGGTATACCAAGCGTGATACCCCTGTTATTCCGGTAGGCGCAAAAAATGCCCAAAAAGCCAACGACACCATACCATCAACCGATTGGGATTTATCAGAAATATGGTACGCGACCAGTGAAGACGGTTTTACCTGGAAAGAGCAAGGAGTAGCTGTACCGCGCCCACCTAAACCACATGTAGGATGGCGTTCGGTTACAACTACCGATGTACTCAAGTTTAAAGGGAAGTTTTATTTGTATTACCAGGGTTTTATGGAAGCCAGTGGGTTAAAAGGCGATTATTGTCCTGTGGCTGTATCATACGCTGATTCACCAGATGGCCCCTGGACGCCAACCAACGAAATCGTCATCCCTAATGGACCAGAAGGTGCGTGGGATCAATATGCTATTCACGATCCTTATCCTTTGGTACATGATGGTAAAATCTACCTATACTATAAAAGCGCATTTAACCGCCCTGAACCGGTTTGGGTAGGTGGTGGTCTGGCCATTGCAGATCACCCGCTAGGACCCTTTAAAAAACATCCACTGAACCCTGTTTTGAATTCAGGTCATGAGGTAACATTATTCCCTTTTAAAGAAGGAGTTGCAGCTATTATTGCCAAGGATGGCAACGAACATTTTACCGTTCAATATGCCAAGGACTGGGTAAACTTTGAAATAGCATCAATCACCGAAATGGTTCCTATCGCAACCGGACCTTTTGTTCCTGATGCTTTTACAAACACAAAATATGGACAAGGGATTACCTGGGGAATGTGCCACTTCATCAATGCAGGGAAATACGGTGTGAACCAGCATTCTATTTTGGCTCGCTTCGATTGTGATTTAAGTCTTGAAGTTGATGACCCAAACATGAAACGGACAGGACTATGGCAAGATATTGACATCTATTTTAAACAAGGATTAAATAAAGAACAAAGAGAGCGAATTGAAGAGCAAAACAAGAAATTGAAAAAAGAAAAGGAGTAAACAGGCAACTGTCAATTACTTAATAAATCAATCTATTATGAAAATAAAATCTACAATAATCGGAGCACTATTATTTGGCATATTCAGTTCTTGTACTACAAAACAAGAACAAACCAGGGGTACATTTGAACCTCAGGTGTTCCCGCATAAAATGCCTACAGAGAAACCTGATTACCCTATTAGCTCTGCAGTTGACCGTATGTTCGATTACCCAACTCCACGGGTTCAGGACAATGAGCTGTTTTCTCAGTTTAAATATACACGTCTGGAAGGATTTGATTATAACGGTGGTGATGGAACCATCTCTCGTCGCGATCCTTCTCGCCCTGTTTTGATTGATGGCAAATACTATATGTGGTATACTAAACGACACACAGAAGTACCACCAATTGGCTGGAACAGGGCCGCTGAAGCTACCGATGTGATACCTTCTACGGATTGGGATTTATGCGACCTATGGTATGCTACCTCAAAAGATGGCTTTACCTGGGAAGAACAAGGGGTGGCTGTAGCCCGTCCTGAAAAACCGGCATTGGGCTGGCGCTCTGTGGCTACTCCCGATATATTAATATGGGAAGGAAAATACTATTTGTATTTTCAGGCTTTTAACGAGCCTAGCGGAACCAAAGGAGACTGGTGCCCTATATCCATGGCTTATGCCGATTCTCCTGAAGGACCCTGGACGCATACAGGAAAAGTGCTGGTACCTTTTGGTAAAAAAGGAGAATGGGATCAGGACCAAACACAAGACCCACATTTAATTGTTTACAAAAATAAAATCTATTGCTACTACAAAGCAGCCTATAACAAGTGGCCTGATGTAAGAGATAAATATGCAGTAGCCCATGGTTTGGCCATTGCCGATAATCCTTTTGGTCCTTTCGAAAAGCACCCTTTAAACCCGGTTTTAAACTCAGGTCACGAAACCACTTACTTTCCATTTAAAGAAGGGATTGCTGCTTTAGCCATTAAAGACGGTAACGAAGCACAAACCATGCAATATGCAGAGGATGGTGTAAACTTTAATATTGCTGCAACAGTGGAACTTACTCCAACAGCTTGTGGCTTTTATACACCAGATGCTTTTACAGGGACAGAATATGGCAGAGGGGTGACCTGGGGCGTTTGTCATTTTATCAACGCAGCTACTTCTCCTGATAAGAAACACTCTATCATAGCTCGAGTAGATTGCGATTTAAGTCTCGATGTGGATGAAAAATGGTTTAAGAGTACCGGTGTATGGCATCGACCAGAAGTTTATTTTAAGCAAGGTCTCGGAGGAATGAGGAAGCAGAGGATAGAGCAGTCAACAGTCGGCAGTCAAAGGTAAGTAGTTAAGCTCCATTAGTATGGAGTGTAATCCCAGATGTATAATAAAACATTAAACCGGAGCATCACTAATACATAACACTATAAAAGAGCCATTGGTGTCGGAAAAAACATAAAGATCATGATAAGAAAAACTAAAGCGAAACTTATTTATGTTGTTTTGGCAACAGCAATATTTACTTCATGTTCAGAAGGATCAAAGGAGCAAGTAAGTGAATCCCAAGGTGTATTTCCATTTACTATGCCTGAGGAAAAACCCAATATTCCCATGAGTTCATCTACCGAACGAATGTTTAAATACGATGCCAAACGAGTTCAGGATAATGAACTTTTTAGTCAATTCAAATACACTCGCTTGAAGGGTTTTGATTATAATGGTGGTGATGGAACTATCTCGCGTCGCGATCCTTCCAGACCTATCCTGGCTGATGGTAAATACTATATCTGGTATACCAAACGCCATACGGAGGTTCCTCCGGTAGGCTTTAGCAGAGCAAAGGAAGCTACGGATGTCATCCCTTCTACTGATTGGGATTTGGCCGATATTTGGTACGCTACGAGTGAGGACGGCACCACTTGGGAAGAACAGGGACCAGCGGTAGAACGTCCTGAAAAACCAAAATCAGGATGGCGTTCATTGGCAACACCTGATATCCTGGTTTGGAAAGGCAAATACTATTTATACTACCAGGCATTTGATGAGCCAAGTGGATTACGGGGTGACCTTTGCCCGGTTTCAGTATCGTACGCCGATTCGCCTGATGGCCCATGGACACATGGTGGCGATGCGGTAATACCTTTCGGAAAAGAAGGTGAATGGGACCAAAATGCAACGCATGATCCACATCCTATTATTTTCAACGGAAAAATTCATATCTACTATAAAGCTGCCTACAATAAATGGCCGGATAAACGTGATAATTATGCAGTAGCACACGGGTTGGTGACTTCAGAAAATCCTTTAGGCCCATTTAAAAAGCATCCGCTAAATCCAGTAATGAATTCAGGTCACGAAACCACTTATTTTCCTTTTAGAGATGGAGTAGCTACTTTGGCTATTAAGGATGGGAATGAGCGCGAGACCATTCAATATTCAAAAGACGGTGTAAATTTCAATATTGCTTCATGTATCTCATTCGCACCGACTGCCGCAGCGCCGTATATTCCCAATCTTTTTACAGAAGGAAAAGGCAACCGCGGATTCAAATGGGGATTGTGTCACTTTGTAAATGCAGGAACGCCTACAAGTACATACTCTATCATGGCTCGTTTTGATTGCGATTTAAGTTTGGATTTTAACGAATCTGGTTTTAAAAAGACGGGTGTTTGGCATAGGCCGGAAGTATATTTTGAGCAGAGCATGGAATCGCTTTATTTTCACCCTGAGGGTAGGTACAAAAAGGAAAAGTAAAAACTTCTTATGATGAAAATTAGATATTTTATAACGGCAATAGTGTGCTGCCTATCAATACTTATTCAGGCTCAAACCGACTTCAATTTTGCGGAACTACTCCCCGAGAAGTTTGATAAAGCAAATATCATTGAGGAAGAAGATTACAATGTGTGGGGAACGAATATTATAAAAGGAAACGATGGAAAATACCATGCTATTTACTCGCGTTGGTTAAAGTCAAGAGGTCACCATGGCTGGGTAACACATTCCGAGATTGCTCATGCTGTCTCGGATAAATTGACAGGTCCTTATACATTTAAAAACGTAATTCTTCCTGCTCGTGGAAGGGATTTTTGGGATGGTGACTGTACTCACAATCCCCACGTAATGGAATATAAGGGTAAATATTACCTATACCATATGGGTAACCGGGGAAGCGGTTACTGGGACAATACACCTGATGACAGGATGCCGCTTTATAAAGATGCTGAGTGGTGGGTAAATCGTAACAATCAACGCGTTGGTGTAGCTGTAGCCGATGATTTAAATGGTGAATGGAAACGTTTTGACAAACCATTGATAGATGTAACCGGCAACCGAATGATGACCTCAACTCCAACTATTTCTCGCAGGAACGATGGCATATTTTTATTGGCTTATAAGTATGTTGAACCTCATCCGAAATTTAAAAACGGAAAAGTGGTTCATGTAACCGCTACATCACGTTCTCCAATGGGACCTTTTGCGGATACGGGTATACCATTTATCACACACCCAACAGCAAGTTTTGCTATTGATGATCATGTGGAATGGGTATTCAACGGTAATTATTATTGTATTGCCAAAGATTCTCGCGGAGCCTGGAGTGATTATCCGGATGGCTCTACTATGTTGTTTGAGGGTGATGATATGGGCCTTAGATGGAATCCAGCTAAAAACTTCTTAGTGCTTAAGGCAGGTGAAATAAAGTGGACAGATGGTACGGTTACCAAAACAGCCCGTACTGCAGATATGCCTAAATTCTACATGGAAAATGGAATACCTAAAGCGCTGATTATCGCGATCCTGCCAAAGAATAGTGAGATTTCGTATTCATTGGTAATTCCATTAAAAACACCTAAGCCGGGTACTAAAGCTTTCCCTTATCAGGTAACTGAATATTCTCGTGATTATGAGTTGAGTGCTGCTTTAGATCGTAGTTTTAATCAATATCCGTCGTATGTAAATGCTGAAAATGAGCTGTATAGCCAATTTAAATACACCAAATTAACTGGACTTGATTATAACGATGGAGATGCTACCATAACCCGTCGCGATCCTTCTAAAGTGCTGTTTGAAAATGGTAAGTACTATGTTTGGTACACCAAACGTCATACTTCTATACCTCCTGTAGGAAGGTTTTCAAAGGATTACTCCGTAATGGAAATGGAAGGAGATAAAATAACCTGGAACGATACTATTGCAACAACAGATTGGGATTTAGGTGAAGTTTGGTATGCAACCAGCAAAGATGGATTCCACTGGGACGAACAAGGGGTGGCAGTTACACGTCCGGAATACCCCATTCCAGGATGGAGGGCGGTTGCAACACCGGACATTCTAAAGTTTAAAGGAAAGTATTATTTATACTACCAGGCATTTACGGAGCCTAGTGGAGTACGTGGTGATTATTGTCCTGTAGGTGTAGCTTACGCTGATAATATCAATGGTCCGTGGACACATGTTAATGAGGTAGTTATTCCAACCGGAACAAAGGGAGAATGGGATCAGTTTGCCATTCAAGCACCAACACCGTTAGTACATGATGGAAAGATATATGTGTATTATAAAGCGGCATTTAACCGCCCACAAACAGTCTGGAGTGGTATTGGTTTGGCTATTGCTGAAGACCCACTGGGACCATTTGAAAAACATCCATTGAATCCTGTTCAGAACTCAGGACATGAGATTTGCTTTTTCCCATGGAAAGAAGGAGTGGCTTCTTTAACTATCCGCGATGGTAGCGAACACTTTACCATTCAATATGCAAAAGACTGGGTCAATTTTGAAATTATGGCCATTACTGAAATGATGCCTGTGGGACCTAATGCCTATATTCCTGATGCTTTTGCCGATAATGGTGATGGACGCGGTATCACCTGGGGTATCGGTCACTTCATCAACTTTAAAGGAAAGGAAGCGAAAAGATGGCATTCAGAATTATACCGTTTCGATTGTGATTTAAGTCGTGACATTCACGACCCGGAAATGAAACATCATAATTTTTTAAGAAATCCGGACGAGTATTTCAAATATGGATTGAGCAAAAAGCAAATAAAACGAATTAAAAACGCGAATAAATAGAAAACGAGATTATTTTATGGGACATATAGATATCATAGCCATATTTGTTTTTACCGCACTGGTTTTTATCAGCGGAATGAGTTTTTCTCGTTCTGGTAAAAATATGAAATCATTTTTTGCTGCCGGCGGTGCACTTCCCTGGTGGATGAGCGGGCTATCGCTTTTTATGAGTTTCTTTTCGGCAGGAACATTTGTCGTTTGGGGCTCCATTGCCTATCAGAGCGGTTGGGTTGCTATTGCCATTCAATGGACCATGTGTATTGCAGGTCTCATCATTGGTTTTGTTATCGCTCCTAAATGGCAAAAAACAAAAGCACTTACTGCCGCCGAATATATTACAGACAGATTTGGATATAGAACACAGAAGATTTACACTTACCTGTTTCTTTTTATTTCCATTTTTACTACCGGCGCTTTTTTATATCCGGTAGCCAAAATTGTAGAAGTATCCACAGGTATTCCAATTTATGCCAGCATTGTTTTTCTAGGGGTGCTAATATTGATTTATACTGCAGTGGGAGGACTATGGGCCGTAATTGTAACCGATGTACTCCAGTTTGTGGTATTAACAGCAGCCGTATTGATTGTCGTACCTCTGTCGTTTGACGCTATTGGTGGGATAGATAATTTTATTGCGAAAGCTCCCGATAACTTTTTCAATTTTGTTAATGAAGAATATTCACCTTCCTTCCTGGTGGCATTTGGCTTATATAACCTCTTTTTTATAGCTGGTAACTGGGCGTATGTACAACGATACACCAGTGTGGCCTCTCCTAAAGACGCCAAAAAAGTAGGTTGGTTGTTTGGAGGTTTGTATGCAGTTAGTCCTTTAATATGGATGTTACCTCCAATGATATACCGTGTATTAAATCCTGATTTGGGTGGCTTGGCTGATGAAGGAGCATACCTATTGATGTGTAAAGAAGTATTGCCGGTTGGCATGTTAGGTCTGATGTTAGGTGGAATGATATTCGCCACATCCAGCTCTGTAAATACTACCTTAAATATTTCAGCAGGTGTTTTGGCCAACGATGTATACAAACATTTTAATCCGAACACCACCGATAAAAAACTGGTAATGGTTGGTAAGTGGTCTACTGTTGGTCTTGGTATCCTAACCATCATCATTGCTCTGATGGTACCTTATTTTGGAGGCATTGTTGAAGTGGTGATGACCGTGGCTGCACTTACTGGAGGAGCTATGTTTTTGCCACCTATCTGGTCGTTGTTCTCAAAAAACCAAACAGGCAAATCTGCATTAACGGTAACCATCATCTCATTACTAATTAATGCTTTCTTTAAATTTTTGGCTCCAGCCTTACTTAATATTGAATTGGGGCGTGCCATGGAAATGGCACTGGGTGTTGGATTACCAGTGGTACTAATGGCTATTTACGAAATCATTTATATCATTAAAAAAGCTGAAACAACACAATACAATGAATACCAAAAAATATTATCCAGCAAAGGTTCTGAAGAAACAGAAGCAGACGAAGGGAACAAACGGGGTGCCCGTGTAATTGGAATTGGAGTTGCTGCCACCGGTGGCATTGTTCTTATACTGTCTTTCCTGGCAGAAAACGGTGCTGGACTGGTTGCTGGTATGGGTATAGTTGTAGCATTGCTGGGCTCCGTGATTATTTATAGAAATAGAGGGTGAACAGTTTAACAAGAATCTGTTAACAGTAATTTACTATCGCCCCAAAAGACAATATGTAATAAGAAGAAGGAAAAATGTAAAGAGGAGGCTGATAGATGATGGGCTTTGAGAATAAAACCCTTACTGGATAAGAAACACGTGTTGTAAATCAATTTTCACCACAGAAAAGAGTAGAATTGATTTACATGATGTAAAATAAAAAAATCTAAAAATATGATACAAGAGGAATATTCAATAGATAAACGACATAATAAGCAAATTCAAATTCAGGCTGATTTTGTAGTGATTGGAGGTGGGCTTTCAGGTGTTTGTGCAGCTATCACAGCAGCCCGCAAAGGAACAAAAACAGTATTGGTACAGGACAGACCTGTGCTGGGTGGAAATGCCTCTTCTGAGGTGCGCCTGTGGGCTTTGGGAGCAACCTCACACATGGGAAATAATAACCGATGGAGTCGTGAAGGTGGTGTGATTGACGAGATAATGGTGGAGAACCTTTATCGAAACAAAGAAGGGAATCCAGTGATTTTTGACACTGTATTATTGGAGAAAGTAGTGAATGAGGAAAATATTACCCTACTGCTGAATACTTCAGTTTCAAGTGTTGAAAAGTCGGATGACAGAAACATCAAAAGTGTGTTTGCCTTTAATAGTCAAAATTCTATCGAATATACCATTAATGCTCCATTGTTTTGTGATGCGTCGGGAGATGGCATCGTGGCTTTTCAGGCTGGAGCCAGCTTTAGAATAGGTGCAGAATCAAAAGAAGAATTTGGGGAATTATTCGCACCGGATAAATCTTATGGACAGTTATTGGGACACTCCATGTTCTTTTACACGAAAGAGGTGGATCATCCGGTTAAATACGTAGCACCATCATATGCTTTAAAAGATATTACCCAGATACCTCGCCACAAAATCATCCGCAAAGATATGACAGGATGTAATTTTTGGTGGTTTGAATATGGTGGGCGTCTGGATACCATTCATGAAACAGAGGAGATCAAATGGGAACTTTCTAAAGTTATTTTTGGCGTTTGGGATTATATCAAAAACTCAGGAGAGTTTAAAGGCGTTGAAAATCTGACCCTGGAGTGGGTTGGTAATGTTCCGGGTAAACGTGAGAGTCGTCGTTTTGAAGGTTTGTATATGATGAAACAGCAAGATGTTCTCGGACAGCAAAGCTTTGACGATGCCATAGCTTATGGTGGCTGGGCGCTTGACCTACATCCTGCTGATGGTGTATACAGTGAGTTGTCGGGATGTACCCAATGGCATTCCAAAGGGGTATATGATATACCTTATCGAAGCTTTGTAAGTAAGGATATTGATAATCTGTTTCTGGCGGGTAGAATCATCAGCTCGTCGCATGTGGCCTTTGGTTCAACCAGAGTGATGGTGACGTGTGGCTTTGGTGCTCAGGCGGTAGGGATGGCAGCAGCCGTATGTAAAGAGGATAACTTGTTGCCGGCACAAATACTTGAGAAGGGAAACATAAAAAAACTACAGAATGAATTAAACCTGACTGGTCAAAGTATTTTAAATGTACCTATCGATTCAGCCAGTAACCTGGTAAATGTTGGTCAACTTTCAGCATCTTCCAGTTTAAAGCTTTCGCAAATACCAGCCGATGGAGATTGGTTAAAGTTAAATGTTTCTGCGGCTCAATTATTACCCGTGAAAGCAGGTCAAAGATATTCGTTTAAGGTAACTGTTAAAGCAGAAGAGACTACGGAACTTGACGTTCAATTACGTAGGTCTGAAATGGCAACTAACTACACACCGGAAATTATCCTGGAATCAAAAACGATTGGATTAAAACAAGGAGAACAAGTCATTGAATTCAGCTTTGATGCAACTGTTGAAGAAGATTTATATGCCTTTGTCACCTTTATGCAGAACAATAAAATCAGCATACGCGAAAGCAAAGAGTTGATTACAGGTGTGATGACGGCCTTCAACGGAGTTAACGAAAAAGTATCAAATGACGGTAGTCAAAGACCACCTAAAGGAATTGGCGTGGATGAATTTGAGTTTTGGATTCCTAATCGTCGACCGGAAGGTAAAAATATGGCCATGGAAATTACACCAGCTATCGAAGCATTTAACGTTCAGAATTTAGGGAACGGATTTGTTCGTCCCTGGCTTACTGCCAATGCCTGGGTTGCTGATTTAAATGATGAAAAACCAGCATTGAAAATCGAATGGCAAGAAGAAAAAGAAATATCCGAAATCACCTTGTTTTTTGATACTGATTTTGACCATGCCATGGAAACCGTGCAATATGGTCATCCTGAAGATGTGATTCCGTTCTGTGTTCAAAATTATGTCATCAAAACATTAGACGGAGAGTTGGTAAGAGAAGTAACCGGGAATTATCAAACGATTAATAAAATAAGTCTTGATACGGCTTTAAAAACGAAAGGTTTAGTGATTGAAGTTGAACATCCTTCAGCCCATGTACCTGCTTCTGTTTTTGAGGTGGTTTGTAGGTAATAAACCCCAACAGGGTTAGACATGAATAGCCCGGGGTTTTAACCCCGGGTATAGTAAAGAAGTAAATCCGACGCATCACAAAGGTGTGAAATAATGCAAGTCAGCTTTGCGCCGGAAACTAGTTGTTCAAATATAATATGCCAATAGATTTCTATCTGTTTAGCAGGCTAACAACTCAACCTTATGTTTAGGCTTAAGCCATTTTAAACTGAATATATTGCACGGGATAAATCCCGTGCCTAGTTATATGATAACGGTGAAAAATTAATTAACTATGAAATTCATCTACACATTAATAATTGCATTTGGAATTGGATTCTTTGGGAATGCCCAAACGCAAAAACAATCCTTAAACGGACAATGGAACTTTTTAGCTTCCAACTCCAAAACGGAATATGAGGTTATCGCCAATTACAAAATCGACTGGGATACTATATCTGTTCCTGGAAACTGGGATACTCGTGAGAGATATTCTGAGTATGTTGGTAAAGGATATTATCAGCGTGAGTTTAATATTCCATCATCATGGAAAGGTAAGCAGATACGAGTTCAGTTTGGAGCTGTGTATCAAACTTCAAAAGTATGGGTGAATGGTCATTTCTTAGGCGAGCATGTAGGTGGCTACTTACCTTTTGAATATAATATTACGAACTATATAAATTATAATCAACCCAATAAAGTGTTGGTGCGTGCTGATAATACATACAAACGTGGGGCCTGGTGGGCCTGGGGTGGAATTAGCCGTGATGTTACTTTAGCATGCAATGAAGATGTTCGTATGGTTTATCAGCATATTGCAGCTATTCCTGATTTTGAAGCGAACCAGGTAAAATTTATTCTTAAATATAAAGTTGAGAATAACTCGTGCAGAAACTACAAAGGGCGTATTATGTCCGAAATATCGAATATACCAAACCCTATTATTACTAAAATATCTTTGGATAGTCATCAGACTAAAGTTGAGGAAGTGACTTTTGAAAAGGAACTTACCGATTTTCAACTGTGGGATTTCGATAACCCAAATTTGTATACCTTAACCAGTAAACTGGAAATTAAAGGGAAGGCGGTCGATTCTGATACCGATAAGTTTGGTATTCGCAAGTTGGAGGTTCGTGGTGAACAATTGTTCTTAAATAACACAGCTGTTAGAATGAACGGGCTCAATCGCGTTCATGACCATCCAAAGTTTGGGAATACAGAACCCGACCATTTGGTAAAGCAGGATATGCTCGATATTAAATCATTGGGATGTAATTTTGCCCGATTGATGCATGCTCCGTTATCCAAAAACTTGCTGGAGGTATGTGATAGTATTGGGTTTTTAGTGATAGAAGAAATACCTGTTTGGGGTAATGACGATCCGCAATCATTTCCTGATAATCCACTTACTAAAAAATGGTTAAGCACCTTGGTGGAGCGTGATTTTAATCACCCTTGTGTGGTGGGTTGGAGTATGGGTAATGAATTGCGGGATTCTGTTCCTAACTGGGGCAAGAAACTTCTTACCACACGTCAGCACGATTATATCGCCTCCATGTTGGATTATATCGATGAACTGGACACAACACGCTTAAAAACGTATGTAAGTCTTACTTGCTACAGCCAGGGTGTAAACCTCAGCAACGAACCAATCGATAAGGTAGATTTTATTTGTTTGAATTCATATGGTAACTCAGCAAAGGCTGTCCGAACAACACATGAGAACTTTCCTGGTAAACCTATTTTTTTATCTGAGCTAGGGAGAGGTCAAATTGGCCCGGCACCAAACTCAAAATTGCAAGATGATTTAGTGGGTTATATGAACGAAATGAAAACATACCCTTACCTAATCGGCATCTCTTACTGGTGTTATAACGATTATAGAAGTAATTATAAAGGAACGCCTGAATCGGGATTCCGGGAATGGGGGATTGTTGATGAGCAAAGAAAGAAAAAAGCAGCATATCAGCAGTTAAAAGAGGTATATAAAAGCTGGAATAAATAAAGATGATACGAAATTACATGATCTTTAATTCGATACTGGTTATTCTACTCTTTTGGAGTTGTTCCCCTAAAAAGACTCCGGCTACTAAAGATTTGAATATTGGTGCTTTGGTGCAGCCAGTTAGCGAAAAACACAAACTCATCAGCCAGGATTATCATATCTGGGGCGCTTCAGTTTTGAAGGGTTTCGATGGGAAATACCATATGTATTACTCCCGTTGGAAATATGAGCTGGGACATATGGGCTGGGTAACTGATTCGGAAATAGCTTACGCTGTAGCCGAAAAAGCAGAGGGGCCTTACCATGATGTTAATGTAGCCTTACCCGCAAGAGGTAAGGAGTTTTGGGACGGGACTACAACGCACAACCCTACTGTTTTTAAAAAGGATGGTAAGTACTATTTGTATTACATGGGAACTACATCGCCTGTTAAAGCCCAACAACCCACCTCAATGAAAAATAAAGACTGGTGGATTTACCGCAACAATCAGCGTATTGGTGTGGCGTGGGCAAATGGTCCGGCAGGACCCTGGCACAGAATGGACAAGCCAGTTATCGATGTAGATGAAGATCCAAGTGCACCAGATGCATTGATGACATCCAATCCTGCCATTAATATAGCCCCTGATGGGAGCATATTTGCCGTTTATAAAGTGGTAGGTAAGCAGAATGGATGGCAGCCTGTGGATATGAAAAACGACGATAGTTACCAGGTGTCTAAAGGTAGTCGTGTGCGTTATATGGTGGCTTTTGCCGATAATCCGCTGGGCCCATTTAAAAAGCATGACGAAACTATTTTTGAGATGCCAGGTTCAGAGGACGAACATATGATTGCTGAAGACCCCTATGTATGGAGTCAGGACGGTAAATACTACGCCATTGTATGCGACATAAAAGGAATATTTACAGGTGATAAAGGGGCATTTGCGCTTATGGAATCGGGGAATGGGTACGACTGGAATCAGGCAAAACATCCTTTGGTGCTGCCTAGCCGGGTATTAAAGGATAATGGAACCCGAACAGAATATAAATTAGAAAGACCTCAATTATTAGTTGAAGATGGCGTTCCCACTTTTTTGTTCGGAGCCTTGGGCATAACTGTTAACAATGTTCATCGCGGGCACGCATGTAATTTAAGGGTTCCTTTAAACAGATAAAAAATACGACTATGATAAAAGCTACAAAACTGATATTATTAGCCTGCATGATATTCTGCACTAATATAAATGCACAAACAGGCGAAGAAAAAGTTTCGCTTAATGGTCACTGGAAATTCTATGCTATTTATGGAGAAGGTTCCAATTACATGAACATTCAAGAGACGAAAAGTGATATTGTGATTGACAACAATGATCCAGGTGTTGAAATGCAGGGTAATTGGAAGACATTGAAAACAGGAGCCAGAGAGTCAAAGTTTTACGGAAAGGATTATAAGCAACATTATTTTTCCTTAACCGACCTGAATGGAGGCGATAAAGCAGATAGTTCGTATTTTCGGTTTTTTCCCAACTTAAAAAAATCAGGATACTACGAGACCTTTGTAAAATATCCTTTTTCATCACACCTCACGGCCCAGTGCAATGTAAAACATGCTAAAGGTGTTTCAACAAAATTTGTGAGTCAAAGGGTTTTTTGTGGAGAATGGAATAGCCTGGGTATTTATGAATTTAACAAAGCTGATAATAACTATATAGAATTAACGGCCATTGTGAGTGGCGCTGTGGCAGCTGATGCAGTCATGTTTAGGGAAATTTCCAAAGAGAAGTATCTAAAGGCCAAAGAAGAACCCACGCGTGTTTATTTAAGTGATTTTGACGATTCGGATTGGAGCAATTTGGCTGTTCCGGGACATTGGGGTATGATCAATGATTATTCAAACTATACAGGTATTGGCTGGTATCGTAAGATTCTTGATCTTCCTGCAAACTGGAAACAGAATTCAAATGAAAGATATTACCTGAAATTTGGCGGTGTTTATCATCTTTCAAAAATTTATCTCAACGGAAAGTTTATTGGAAAAAACAGGGGCGGATTTACCCCTTTTGAATTTGATGTGACCGATGTTTTAAATTTCAATGGAAAAAATGTGATCGCTGTTCAAGCCGATAATAGTGCAATTGTTGGTGCAACATGGAACTGGGGAGGTATCATAAGAGATGTTACTTTAACCAAAAACAATGATGTTAGAATAAATTATCAATATATACATGCAGACCCCAATCTGAAAACAGGTTCCGCAAACCTTAAAGTAAAGGTGAGAATTGAAAATAATTCTAGTGAGAAAAGAATCCTTAAAGTTAATTCCAAAATAATGGATAAAGCCAAAGTTGGGGCTTTAAAAGGTACTGTTGAAATTGAACCCAATAAGGTAAAGGATATACACTTAGAAACGGTTTTGAAATCTAAAAATGTAGAATTATGGCACTTTGACAATCCTAAATTGTATCAAATTGAAACTACCATCTCCGAAGGAAAAATGGTATTAAATAAAAGACTGGATAATTTCGGGATACGAAAAGTTGAATTGACAGCATCTAAAATGTTATTGAATGGTGAACCCGTTCGTTTGGCTGGTTTTAACAGAGTGAGTGAGCACCGTTTCTGGGGTTCTTCTGAACCTATAGAATTGTTGGAGAAAGATGTTGACCTGATGAAAGAAGCAGGAGCAAATTTTATGCGTATCATGCACGGGACTCAAAATAAAAAGCTGATTGATTTATGTGATAGAAAAGGGATTTTACTTTTCGAAGAAATCAATGTGCGAGATTTAGATAATGATGAATTCAGAGCTAGCTACTACCCGGTTTCTAAGTTAGAGAAAGAAAAAGGGATTAAGCTTAATAGTGAAGATGAAGAAATATTAATGCTTGACGAGCCCTACGTTATGCTTACCGAAAAGCATGGAATAGAGATTAAAGAAAAGAACTATTTTTTGGCTAAATATTGGTTGAAAGGTATGATTGAACGAGACATCAACCATCCCAGCATAATTGGTTGGAGTGTAGGTAATGAGCTAAATAATCACTTTTATTATGGTAAAGCGGCTATTGAATATGTAAAGAAGGAACTGGATCCATACAGGTTAGTTACCTGTGTAAGTAATTCGGGACAAAAAAAGGAATACACTCCAGAAACCGACGCAAACACGCATGTAGATTTAATCATGCATAACATGTACCGATGGCAGGGAGATCCGCAGGAAATAATAACTACATTAAGAACAAAATGGCCCGATAAACCAGTTTTTATTTCTGAATTTGGTTTCGACCCGTTCCCCTCAACCGCACTGGATTCGGATAAAGAAATTTTTTCGGAATGGACGAATAATTTCAGACATAAAAATGAATTTGTGATTGGAACATCCATGTGGACATTTAATGATTACAGGAGCGGGTATGCAGGAACAACCGCTGAAGAAAACAGGGTGTGGGGAGTCATTACTTCCTGGAGACAGAAACGCAGGTTGTTTCCACGCATTAAAAGGGAACATGCCCCTGTTTTGGATATTGAAGTTACAGATATCGATTTTGAGAAAAATACGGCTGACGTGCGCATGCCCGTAAGAAGTGCCAGTGATTATCCCAGTCACGCCATGCGCAACTATAAATTAGTTTATCAATTTAGAAACAGTAAAGGGGATGTTGTTTCTAAAAACGCTATTGATTTACCCGAAATACAGCCAGCGGATAAAGAATGGAAAGGCTCAATTTCGTGGAAAGATTTGCCATCCGACATTATAGATTTTACCGTTAGCCTGGTAACACCAACCAACTATTCAAGGTTAGATAAAACTATTTCATTTCAACAGGCGATAACACCAGAAATATCAGAAATTATTCCAGGTAAAAATGCAGTGAGAATACTGTTTAATCAGGTGCCTAATGCCACGGAATATTTCGTCACGTATTCGGCTAATGGTGTCGATGTAAAAGAATCCTACAAAACTGTGGATAGCTATATAGATGTTATGGGAATTGAGGAAGGTAAAAAATATGAGTTCCAACTGTATGCTATTAACGACAAAGGAGTTAGTAAGCCGTCAGAAATGGTTAAAGCAACAACAAATCAAAATGCATTGCCCCCAATTATTTGGGATTCATTTATTACCGATAATAAATTGGTGATTGGTTATTCCAGTGATTTTAATGATGGTAATTATACCATAAGGTATGGTGTTGCAAAGGATATGTTAGATAAAGAATTTACCTCAAATGTAAGAGGTATGGTATCCATCGATTTAAAGGGAGAAGAAAAGGTTTATTTTAAGATGAAGCGAGAAACGGAAACTGGTGAGAGCGTGTGGTCAGAGGTGGTTGAGGTTAAATAAGGAATTATACCAGGTTTAATGGTAAATTGTAATATGACCGATAAATTTCAAAATAAATACAGAATTGAATCCACAAGATTACAGAATTGGGATTATCGATGGAACGCACCCTATTTTATAACCATTTGTACCAAAGACAGAGAACATTATTTTGGAAAAATACAGAACAATAAAATGGAATTGTCATCCACAGGTGTAATTGCCGATATATTATGGCAAGAAATAACAAACCATTCCCATAATATTGAATTAGGTGAATTTGTGGTAATGCCCAATCATGTGCATGGTATTTTAATTTTAAATGATTGTACAAACGATAGTGACGTGGATGGACGTAACGTGGACGAACGTAACGTGGACGAACGTAACGTAGAGACAGGGCATGCCCTGTCTCTACAATCACAACAACAATCAATGCCATCATCCGACAATCAAACCATTGGTAAAAATCGTTTTCAAAATATTGGTAAAAATTCCGTGTCATCGGTTATTGGTTCATATAAATCGGCGGTTACCAAACATGCACATCGGTTGGGGTACAAATTTGCATGGCAAACACGTTTTTACGACCACATTATTCGCGATAATGCTGAACATCATCGTATTGCAAATTATATTAATAACAATCCTGCTAATTGGGGAAAAGACAAATTCCGATGATAAAAATCAAACAAAAAAACATGAAACATTTAATTACAATAATCACAATTCTGATAATGGTTTCATGTCAACAGGAACCAAAACAAACCAGCATCAAAATCAAATTGGGTAAGGTTGCCAACCATTCCATTTTTAGCGGAGGTGATTCAATAACCCATTGGGGAGGATCTTTAGTTAAAGGTCAAGATGGCCTCTATCATATGTTCTATTCGCGTTGGAAGAAAGATTTGGGATGGGCCTGGGTTACGCATTCAGAAATTGCTCATGCTGTCTCCGAGTCTCCGTTTGGTCCATTTAAACATAAAAATATAACCTTACCTGTTCGGGGAGAAGAATACTGGGATGGCTTATGCACCCATAATCCAACCGTTCATAAATTCAATGGTAAATATTACCTGTATTATATGGGAAATACAGGAGATGGAAAAAATCCTTGTTCTCCCGGTAAATTAAAATACAACTGGATGCATCGCAATAATCAGCGAATTGGTGTTGCTGTAGCTGATGATCCTAATGGTCCTTGGAAACGATCTGATGATCCATTGATTGATGTTAGCCCCGATAGCACTGCCATGGATGCTTTATTAGTGAGCAACCCATCGGTTACCCAACGACCCGATGGTAGTTACCTGATGGTTTACAAAGCGGTTGGCAAAAAGAAAAAAAGGATATCAGGAGGACCGGTAGTACATTGTGTGGCCACATCGGATAGTCCGACTGGACCTTTTAAAAAATATGATTTGCCGGTATTTACGGCCGAGGGACACGATTTTCCAGCGGAGGATCCTTCCATATGGTTTCAGGATGGAAAATACAGAGCCATCGTAAAAGACATGCATGGAGCTTTTACCAAAGCTGGCCAGGCATTGGTACTGTTTGAATCCGAAGATGGTTTTGATTGGAAACTGGCTGACAACCCATTGGTTTCGAAGTTACAGATAAACATGGCAAGTGGTGAACTTATAAAATTAAAACACCTTGAACGTCCTCAAATATATAGAGAAAACGGTAAGCCGATTGCCTTAGTTTGTGCAGCGGATACTATGGATTCAAATGGTGTGTTACATGCCTGGAATGTTCAAATTCCATTAAAATAATAATTCTAAAAAGTTATAAAAATGAAAAATGTACTATTTGTACTCATTATGTTTGCCCTGATTTCTTGTCAGGATAAAACAGAACAAATTCCTGATTATAAAATTGAATTCGGAAAGGTAGCTAAACATTCCGTGTTTAGCGGTGGTGATACCCTTAGTCATTGGGGTGGCTCGGTTGTTAAAGGACAAGACGGATTATACCACATGTTATACTCACGCTGGCCTAAACAAATTGGCTGGGAATGGGTGAACTATTCGGTAATTGCCCATGCCACTTCTAAATCTCCTTTTGGGCCATACAAACACGTTGATGTAGCTTTACCGGATAGAGGTACTGAATACTGGGATGGTTCTGCCACACATAATCCAACAGTGCATAAATTCAATGGCAAATATTACCTGTACTATATGGGAAACATTGGTGACGAAAAGATTGTGAGTGTTCCCGGAAAGGCACGCATTAACTGGATGCACCGAAACAACCAGCGTATTGGCGTGGCGGTTGCTGATGATCCTAATGGTCCGTGGAAAAGATTTGATAAACCAGTATTGGATATTACGCATAACGACTCTACGGCTCACGATGCTTTGATGACTTCGAATCCTTCAGTTTGCCAAATGGCAGATGGTAAAATACTAATGGTTTATAAGGCGGTAGGAAAGAAATTTCCATTACCCCAAGGAGGTCCTGTAGTTCATTGTGTGGCTATCGCAGATTCTCCTACCGGTCCGTTTAAAAAATTCCCGGATCCCGTATTTTTAGAGGAAGGCGTTCGTTTCCCTGCAGAAGATCCTTATATATGGTATGCAGATGGTAAATATCGTGCTATCGTAAAATTCATCAAACACGAAGGTAAAAAACGTATCTTCTCTTTGGTACACTACGATTCTATGGATGGAATCGATTGGCAGAAAGCGAAAAACTTTGAAATTTCTGATCGTAGTTTCACCTGGGAGGATGGTACTACCCAACAGTTCGACCACCTGGAACGACCTCAGGTTTTGGTTGAAGATGGTAAGCCCATTGCTTTAATTTGTGCAGCAGACACCTACGATGAGAATCATGTACGTCAGTCGTTTAACGTGCAAATTCCTTTAATTATAAAGAAAGAATATAAGAAGTAGACAAAATTCAGTATAAAAAGCGAATTGCTTCCAGGCATCCTCGCTCTAGATAAACGAAAACGTCATGTAAGTCAGCTCTTCCCTTGGCGCTGAAACCGGGGAAAATACTCAGCTACAGGCGGAGGATGGGGGTCTTAAAATATTAAATTGCAACAAAACCATTAATTATGAAACTAAAATCAATTATCTCTTTTATGATGCTACTTGCGGCTGTTCTTCACATTTCGGCCCAAAAGAAACCCAACATCCTTTGGATTTATTCCGATGATATAAGCCTGGAACTTTCCTGTTATGGTAACCCTGACGTTAAAACGCCTAACCTTGATATGTTGGCATCCCAAGGAACAAGATATACTAAAGCCTATACCACAGCCCCGGTTTGTTCTTCAAGTCGTTCTTCCATCATCACAGGCATGTACCCAACGGCTATTAACTCTCTCGATCATCGTACGATCAACAAAATGGAGCTTCCTGAACATGTAAAACCGGTAACCGAATACTTTAGAGAAGCAGGTTATTTCTGCTCCAACATGGATAAGTCCTTTAAAAAGATGGGGAAAACCGATTTCAACTTTCTAACCAAAAACATTTTTGATGCCATTGACTGGCAGGATAGAGATAAAGACCAGCCATTTTATGCACAGGTAAATATTAAATATCCTCATCGTGATTTCGATTATGACAAGGATAATCCGATTGATTACAAAACAGTAACATTACCAGCATGTTATCCCGACCATGAGCTTATTAAAGCAGATTGGGCCATGTACCTGGAAAGCATTCAGCACTTAGATCATGTAATCGGAAACATCATCCAACGCCTTAAAGACGAAGGAGTATGGGAAAATACCATTATATTTTTCTTCGGAGATAATGGCCGTCCTCATTTACGCGATAAACAGTTTTTATACGAAGCAGGACTGCATGTGCCGTTAATCGTTTACAATCCATTTAAACCTGAAAAAAATAAGGCAAGTACGAAGTTGGTTAGTATTATCGATGTGACAACTACTTCACTTGATTTGGCAGGAATTAAAGTGCCTGAACATATGCATGGTAAGATATTTATGGGGGAGAATTCCGAAAAACGTGAATACATTTATGGTTTTCGCCAGCGATGTGGTGATGCACCAGATAATATCAGAAGTATTACGGATGGTCGCTACAAATTAATTTGGAACAGAAGACCCGATCTTCCTTACATGCAGTTAAGTAGTTACAAGCGATTGCAATATCCGGCATTTACGGTTTATAAGTATCTTCACTCAAAAGGAGAGTTAGCAGCACCTTTTACAAATTTTATGGCAGAAGAAAGGCCTGAGTTTGAATTCTATGATTTGAAAAAGGATCCTATGGAGTTCAATAATTTAAGCGGAAGTCTTAAACATGCTAAGAAAGAGAAGGCGCTAAAATGCCAATTAATATCAGCTTTAAAAGAATTCGAAAAAGGTATGGTAGAAGAAGATGAAGCTACCATCACCAAAGCCAAAGAAGGATCGGTAGCCTGGTTTACCAAAGCGATGGCCAAAGAAGGTTATACAGGTAAGATTAGTGATGAAGAAATGATGGAATTTTGGTATCAAAAGCTCCTGAATAAGTCGTTTAAATAGCTAATGGCCATTAATACACAATTTGCCGGGTGATTATTTATGATTGACTAATACTCACCCGGTGTTTTATTTATAATTCTTTCTAAATTTGGAGACCTAAATTAATTCTACCTTAATCAGGATGTCTATTATAACACATAAGCAATTATTCTTCTATTTATTTATAGGTCTATTTAATATGGCTTGCTCAGCTTCCGATACCTCAAGTTCTTTATGGGAACACCTTCCATATGAATCCCAATTAGATGGTTCAAAAGGAGTAAAAGCTGAGTTCGTGAAAGAAACTCATAAGAAGACGCTTTATATGACCAATAGCCAAACAAGTAAATATAATTGGTGTTCTATCATTTCACCTGAAGAAGGATGGGATTTAAACGAATCAGCATTTATTGAAGCTCAGTTCACCAATGTTGGAGATTCAGAAATAGAGCTTTTGTTTTGGGTTCATGCCAATAAAGGATGGGATGCGGTGGCCTCCAGTGCGACTTTAATTCCAGGAGAAAGTCAGACCTTATCTTGTAACTTGTGGGAGGCTTTCCCCGATGGTACACCGAAGATTAACCCGTCTTGTATCGATAAAATTCAGTTTATGTTGGTGAATGCAAAAGCGGATGCCAAATTAGTGGTAGGTGGTTTAAAAGCCAAAGGTATAGCTAAGCCGTTCCAAGCTCCAAAAGAAGATTAGAAGTGCCGGATATGGAAATGGCCAAACCTGAAGCAGGGAGAAGAGTGACGTATTCGCTTCCCTATGAAGATAAAATATACGGATTATTATACCTACCTAATAGTTGGACGCCTGAGAAGACATATCCCTTAATCGTCGAATTTCCGGGTAATATTTTTTATACCACGGGTTGTTATTCAACGGGACGACCGGAGCAATGCACTATTGGTTATGGAATGAGCAAAGGAGAAAACGCGATTTGGCTTAGTTTACCTTTTGTCGCAGACAATGGTGTAGAGATTGCTGAAAGTGGTTGGGGAAATCCCGAGCATACCGCTGATTTTGCTTATCGCCTGGTAAAACGAGTATGCAAGGAATTTAATGCCGATGAAGAGAAAATTGTACTGACCGGTTTTTCTCGTGGCGCTATAGCCTGTGGTTTTATTGGTTTAAGAAACGATTCTATTGCCTCCCTTTGGAAAGGTATTCATGCCTGTCAGCATTTTGATGGCGATGGATGGGGAAAAACTAAAATGGACGATGCATTAGAAAGGTTAAAAAGGGCTAAACATATTCCTCAATTTCATACCGACAATAACAATCAGCAACCTAAACGGATGTTTCAAGACAATGGAATTGATGTTGTTTTCGAAAACTCAGGTCTGGGAGCTCATGCGTGTGCTATGTTTTTGGATGATAGGGAATCAACTGTTAAGCTAAGGGAGTGGTTCAACAAATTGCTAAAGTAGTTAAATTACCCAGGTTTTAAATTTTGAGAAAGCCTAAAGCTAGTTTTTGGAGGTTTAATGGGGTGCATTTCTGATTATGCTATTTCAGATATTTTATTCCTTCATAAATAAACATTAATGAAAAAACTAACAAGGCCGCACCTAATACCTTCATAATCCAACCATAAGCCTTCTGCCCCATAAATACTTTGGTACGAGAAACAATAATAGCTATAGTCACCTTTGAACCAACCAACATCACATAAAAAGAGCTCATAAATATGATGGCGTTCTGCAAACTTATTTCATAAGCCTTAAACAACAACGGAATACCCACTGTAGCCCAAAAGAGATATGGGTGCGGACTTAAGGAATTGGTAATAATTCCTTTTTGTATGGACTGCGATTTTTCATCTACTATTTTCAAGTTAAGTTTCTTGGTTTTTATAGATTCATATCCCAGGTATGCCACAAATGCACCGCCAACAAATGAAATCATGCCCAAAACAAGATCGAATTGTGAAAGTTCCTTGAATATAAAAAGGGTAATCAGTATAATGGGCAGATCAGTTATTAACGGAGATAGCGCAACTTTAATGCCTTCTGATTTATTATACTTTATCGTCTGTGTCAATACCAAGGTTAGCAGCGGTCCTGGCGATAAACCCGCCGAAAGACCTAGAAGTATACCCATGGATAAAAAATGAAAAGTGTTTTCTGTTAGCATTTAAGGATGAATTTAAAGCGTATCTGAAAAAATATAATGTGGAGTTTGATGATCGAGATGTATGGGATTAATGGCTTCTCTCATCGATACAGACTTCACGCCTGTGGCGCAACAATATTATCTCCTATTCCCCTAGGGCTTGCACCCTAGGCTAATTACTGCACACCTCCCGCTCAATCCGGACATGTATTGGGGCTCTCTACCCATACCAACGTCTTCTACGACCATTTAAGTTATTCAAAACATCGATTGTTGTATTTACATTGTTAACCACCTGGAAATCGAACATACCCACACAAATAAAATCAGCTCCATTTTCAAAGGCCCAGTTGAAACCATCCTCAGGTTTTATGGCTCCTGCTGCCAATACTTTAAACCCCATGACAGGAACCTTGGCATTATTTACGAAATCGATTGTTTTTTCGGGATAAGAACAGAAAAGGTTATCATGATACATATCGTGTTCTTTGTTCCTTCCTCCCATCACTTCAAACGAAGATCGGTTTTCCTTTGGGTGTGCCGACCAATATTGATCGTGGTGCATGGTTTTCATCCAATAATCTGGAATGATACCTGCATTCTCACACTCAACCAGGGCTTCCAAAGCATGAGCACCTATTCCTGCAGTATATCCTTGACGTCTGATTTCATCCACCATTTTATCTACCATGGTAATTTTACCGTCCCGAACCAGCACATCGGTTGAATTTCCAATGATCTGAATAATATCTACACCATAATCAATGGCTTTATTGATGTATACAAACGGGTTATCCTTATTGTGCCCAACCTGCGAGATAACCTTGATTTTACTTCCGGTAACTCTTTTATATTTCTGCATGGTTGCATTTGTAGGATAACCAATATTGATGGTATTTATCCCAGCCTCCTCAGCCAGTTGAAGTGTTTCAAATATCTTGGCTTCGGTATTATAAGCTCTGAACAAGCTCGAAACATAAATCAGGTCGCGCGAATGCGACCACCCTCCTATCAGGTTTCCGCCCATCACCAATCTACTGATTTCGTGCGCTCCAATTTTCCCTTTGGGCAGTTCTCCCTTTAACTCACTTATATCCGCTTTACCAATTTTAATGGTGGCTCCCGAAAGTGTATCAACTCCATATTTATTGTTTTCGTGTATAGCACCAACGCCAAATACACCTAAAACAGGAACAGTTATCAGGTTTCTAAGCGCTTCACGCCTGGAACTGTCCCTTTCATCATTACTTACTTTTTCCATATTACTTTTATGCGAAAATAACACAGACGATAAAGCAAATATCCCATAGCCCTTTTCTTTTATACTCAGTAATACAGCTAATATTGAAGCCTCTAAAAATATTCGGTTCACGATATAAAGGTTTCCTTCTGTAGCTCCAAACAAAGTTCCTCCAAATGGAGGATAGGCAAAATAATAAAGGGTTAACAGTAGAATAGCTGAAATAGAAGAAATACGAATGGCTACCCCCAGAAAAAGACTAAATCCGATAAGAACTAATCCATACATGTTTGCAAGATCAACTACTTTTAACAAGGTTTCGGATTCACCTAACCCATGGTAAAAGTCTGAAAAAGGGCCAGTGGCCCCCATTAAGTAGGAAGCAGCGCTCCAGTCTTGAATTACTATTTTTGAGATACCTTCGTACAAGAAATGCCAACCAATAGCTATCCTTACTGTTGTGATTGTAATCTTTTTCCAGTTCACGATCTATGTTTTGGGGTTTATCAATTTTGTCGTCATTTCTCTAAGTTATAAATATTAAGTGTTCTTCCATATGAATTAGGTAAACTAAAGATGGTTAGGATTTAAAAATATATCATGAAACGATGAATCACGAGCACGCACATTAGCGCCTTAATTAAACCCGCAATATGCATTAGAAATTCTATTACACATTGAAATTACTTTGAAACAAGACACTTCGTTGCATCACTTCAACTCACCAGAACGATGCTCCCGAAAGTAATCGGGACAAGTGATGCCTCGTTTGGGTTGACTTGTTTTATTGTACTTGCAATGCGCATGACGAACCCCCAGTGCATAATCCGGGTTAAACCGAGTTGCCAGGAAAAGTTCAAAGGAAGCTTTGGTAAAACCCCAAGGCTCATTTGTTAAAAAAGGAACTTCTAATGGCTTTTTTTACCACTTATTTTTTTAAAAACCTAAATGATTTAACGTCAGAATTACTATTCACGCGCAACATATACACTCCCGGCAAAAGGTCAGAAACATTTAGAACATCCTTATCTCCGTACATTTTTACTGTCTGGCCGGAAATATTTATCACCTCTGCATAGGCAAATACATCTAGGTTTTTTATGGATAATGTTGATATTACAGGATTGGGAAACAGGTAAGGTTCATCTGCTTTAAATGGCCTAACAGCTACATCATTTGCAACCGTAATCACCGCATAATCAGAATACCTTCCATCTGCGGTTGTAGCCCAAATTTTCGTATGGCCTCCTTTAACGGGAGTTACCATCCCGTTTCCATCAACGGTAGCAATATCCGTATTTTCTGATTTCCAAATGATCGTCTCTCCGGTAAAATCAGAATTTACAATTGAAGCACCTAATTGAACAGAAGCTTCATTGTTTGCTTCAACAACATGAGGTGTTACTTCTACCACCTGCACCTGGTCTCCGTTTTCAATGGTACCTCGATAAAACCCGGTACCCTTAGTTGCCAGCCACATTTTTCCGGCATCTAAAATATCGAATTTGATATCCTCAATTTCTTGGGAAATTACAATGTTTTTATTGCTTTTAGCCCAGGTAATACCACGGTCGCGACTCACAAAGACACCCGGATTCTTTGACATGAACTTACAGGTAACCACCATAAGGTTGTGGTCGAAAGGAGAAATATCGATACATTCTGTTCCCTGGTATTCAAATATCTGGGTCCAGTTGTCACCAAAATCATCGGTATACCAAACTCCGGCACCAGCTCCCCTATACCCGGTTGTAATATATATACGATTGGTATGGTCAATTTCAATAAACTGAACCCCTTTTACCTCTGAAGGGGTATTCACTTTAGTCCAGCTTGCTCCCCTATTGGTTGAATGATATAATCCTCCTGAAGCCTGAGGCGGTTCATAGGAGAATTCATAATTTTCAGCAGCAGCAAACAAAGAAGCCATGGAATTATCTCTCGGGTCGAACTTAATATCGTTTATCCTTGCCGGTGAAGGCAAGCCACTATTGCTTTGCCTGAAGGTTTTGCCATAATCATCGGAATAAAAGAATCCCCCTTGTGTTCCTTTTGACGGATCAACAATTCTGGTAATTCCATGGTACATGTATTTATTATTGATTGGATCAATAATAAGTCCGTTGGTATAAAAATCATCCAACCATGCATTTGTGGCAGGAGTAGCAACTCCATAATTTTCCCAGGTCTCTCCCCCGTCCGTACTCCTAAAAATGTTCTGTTTGTTTTCTTGCCGGCTTGAAGTAGCATAAACTATCTTCGCATCATAAGGATCATAGGCCAAACAATTAACACTTGGCTGTGTACTGTCGACAAACTTGATTGCTTGTCTTTCATCGGGACTATCATCAGTAGGAATCCAAAGATTATGTTCCCCGGAACCTAGAAGTGTTGATTCATAACGCCTGTCCTGCGCAATGGTTAGGCCAGGCAGATTACTATTTCCATGGCCAACAATGGCTCCTGAAGAAGTATAATCTTCATCCACTTGTTTCCAGGTAGCTCCGTGGTCAGTGCTTAACATAGTACTGTGATCCGAAATAATCATTACACTACCATTCACACCTACATCCACCCCCCTCATCGAACGCAAAGCATAATCAGTACCAAATCGCATGTGTGGAGAAGCATGACCTACTTCCATATTTTCGTGCCATGGGTTACCTCTCTCTTCCCAATATGCTTTATCGGCCTCCCAGCTATCCTCGTACAAACGGGCTGTGTTAATCCACTTTTCGCCATTATTACTTGTGGTCCATAATCTTCCCGGCATAATTGAGTTGGCTACCTGAGGGTCTGCAAAACCTATATACAAAGCCCCTTCCCTACTTGGGTCGGTACTCAACATATTAAAATACTGCAACGCGCTTGTTGGAAGCGAAGGATACGTCGACTTTGCTACTGATTCGGTTATCCCTAGCCACTTAGCAATATATTTGTAGTAATTACCTGGAACTCCACCAGTTAATCGATTGATATCTAAACCCAAATCACCGTTTATCTTGGTCCAGGTTGCTCCTCCATCATCAGAAAAGAAAATACCGCCTGTACATTTTGTAGTTGTTCCGTCCGGAAGGTAATGTACCTGATCTATCACATATAGCGTAAATTTACCCGAAGATTCGTTATAGTAAAAATCCATATCCATGATGATATCATTGTCCAATTTGCCACTCGAAACTTGCGCCCAGCTTGTTCCTCCGTTTTCCGATTTGTACACGCCATAATTAGACGAAGCAAAAACCTGCTGTGAGTTTTTAGGGTTTACAACGATGCGTCCAATTTGAGCTTTGGGATCCAGCCCTGAGTTAACCAAAGTCCAGCTTGTCCCGGCATCTGTTGTTCGATACAGTTCTCCCTCGTGTATCGCTGTTTTGCCTCGAGGGTTATCTTTGGTTACATCCTGATAACATGACATCCAATCCTGTCCACGTACGTTGGACCCTCCGGCCACAAACCAAACATCGGCATCGTTGGGATCAATGGCGACAGCAGCCACCTTTTTTTTCCAGGCCGACTTGTCAGTTCCATCTGTATCCTTGTCGTACCAGGCACAGTTTGGCACTACAGAAAAGGTGCGGCCTGTATCCGTGGACATCCACAACTCCGAAGTAGCTATAGCAATAGCCAGTTTAGGATTGCTGACAGAATACTCAATATCGAGCATACGTCCAAAACCGCCATCTCCATCCGGGTCCACGGTACTATACCAGCGTTTACCATTATCATCACTTTGGTAGTGATTCCACATATCCTGACAAAAAGCTACCTTGTTAGGTATTGTCGGATGATAACGCAGCAAGTTGGCAAAACCTGAATTCCCGGGAGATACCTGTTCCCAAATAATGGTATTACCAGACTCGACACGTTCATTTTTTAATTGATCCCAAAATTGCGCAGTACATAACGATGATTGAAATGATACAACAGCACCCAGCATCAAAAGAAATATTCTTTTTTTATATTTAATATTTTCCATGTGAAAATTGACTAATTAACAAGCCTAACGATTTATCCGTTAAAATTGAGGAAAATGCGCTGATAAGCTGGATACATTTTATGGCGTTTACAGGGGTAATATTGCAACATATTAAATAATTCACTGGATTTATACTTGACGGACATCAACTGTTAAATCGGATAGGAGAAACGGGATTAGTTTCGGTTTCGACTTTCCTCTACCAAACCCCACTGTTGACTTTCACCACCTAGTTAGTTACCACGAACGGCAGGGAAATAACAGGAAATAGAACTGCGAACATGCAAAACCATTCTTTGTAACCGGATTTCAGACTACACATGCCGAATATATTTACCAGCAGGATATGCGGCAGCAGCCATATCGCTTGATAGCGACCAAAATACAGAAAATGGGAATATCTCAATGAAGAGGGATGATGAAAACAATATCAAAACCATGACTGAAATGGTCAATGGAAAAGATATGAAGCAGGTCGTTTCAAGTGTTAGTTGCGACCACGTTACAATTGCCTGTTTTTATTATAAATTATCCCGGATTATTTATTAGAGGTTCGTAATGAGCATTTAAAATACCTTAAAACAAGGGATTGCTGAACCAAGAATAGTTCGGCTCAGTTACGTTGAAGCAACTCCGTGAAACGTCTTGTTTTGAAGTAGTTGAATTGCGAAACAGGATTTTTAATGCATACGGCAGGTTTATCTAACTAAACAATGCCTTTTGTCAACAAATGAAATAGCATCCAAACTAAATAATAAATATCGTTGGTATAATATTGATGGCATTTTTACCCAAAGTCTTTTAAAAACACAAACTCAATTCACGGGAACGCGATAGCTATTGATAAACATTGTGATATAGCCATAGGGTTAGTTAACTATGGTTTGATATATCACAAAAATGGTTCCTGCTACCGGCGTTGAATTGCCAAGAATTAGAAAAGGTGGACGCTAATATTCTTCGCCATCTTCATCGTACTGAAAAAAACGTATTCCTGAAATAGAAGGAAGGTTACCATTTGATACAGGTGGGAATTTTCCATAAAAAAAAGAAGAGTAGAAACTAAGTAAACGGATAGGTTTGTGATAAAAGAAGGTAATCCAGGGGATTGTTGATCCTTGTATGAAAATGCCCCGTTTAATTTATACAATATTTCAACCTCCCCTTGTCCCTGATAGCTTAACTTTATAACCTATCACAAAAAGTTAAAATATGAAGCTAAATATACTAGTAGGGGCTTTATTGTTATGTTTGTCTGTCAACATAAACGCTACAGATTACTATGTTGCAAAAACAGGGGATGACAGTAATCCAGGAACATTAGACCAACCTTTTTTAACAATTTCAAAAGCAGCGTCTATCATGGTTGCCGGAGACATTTGTTACATTAAGGAAGGAGTATACCGAGAAATACTTAGTCCAACCAATTCAGGTACTGAGGGGAACCCAATTACATATACCACTTTTGAACAGGATAATGTAGTAATAGATGCCACTGAAATACTCGATAACTGGACGAACCATTCAGGAGATATCTACAAAGCCAATACTACCCTGAATTTAGGGGTAGAATACAACGTTTTATTCTGTAATGATAGTATCTTAGATATTGCCAGATGGCCAAATAATGAGGATAACGACAGGTTATCATTCGATGGACACGAAGCAACAGGAGGCTCTGGTTCACATATTACAGCCAATGGACTGCCTTCTGTTGACTGGACCGACGGTTATGTTTGTTATTTGGGGGCCCATTCGGGGATGAGCTGGACCAGGGAGATCACTTCATCTGGAAGTGGTCAGTTTAGCTTTACAGGGGTAGATATTAGCAAATGGCCTTTTAATCCGCACAATCCTACCGTATACAGAAACGAAAACAGAGGTAGGTTTTATTTATTCGGAAAATTAGATGCTCTTGACTATCCGGGTGAATGGTTTTACGATGGTCAAGATCAAACGGTATATTGCATGTTACCCGGTAGAGCGAACCCAGAAGATGTGACGTTAAAAGCAGGTGCTAGGCTTTACACCATGCAAATTAACAAAGATTACATACATGTTGATGGTCTATCCTGTTTTGGAGGAACAGTGGAGGTTAAGGGGAATTATTGTGTTATCAAAAACGGAAAATTCCAAAACTGCTTGCAATCGTTAGATGAACTGGATAATACTGATGCACAAATTGGTAATGCTGCCATAAAGCTTGAAGGGAGCAATATTACTGTAGAGAATAACCTTATTGAATATGGTTCGGGCAATGGAATTTCAATGTTAACAGCCTGGAAAGGAAGTAAAAACTATACCATCCATAACAATGTGGTTCGACATTTTAATACAATAGGAGTTCATGCCAATCCAATACGTTCCAATTGCCCGGGTGCTACGATTACCAATAATACCATTTATTCCTGCGGAAGGGATGGCATTTATACCAGTGGTGCAAATTCAACCGTGGCTTACAACGATGTATTCGATTGCATGAAAATAAATAATGATGGTGGTGTATTTTACACAGTAGGCAATACCGATTTAAAAAACACAGTAATCCACCATAATTGGTTTCACGATTCTTATGGGCCTGATTATGCTGATGGCAGGGCAGCAGGAATTTACCTGGATAACAACAGTAAAGGTTACGATGTGCATCACAATGTAGTATGGAATATTACCTGGAACGGGCTAATGATAAACTGGTACAATACCGACATCAACTTTTACAACAATACAATATGGAAAGCCGGTCATGGTATGGGGCGATGGGCCAACGGTTATAACATGGAAAGAATCAAGGTTTACAACAACTATTCTGACACCAGCTCCGACGGTGCGGAGTGGATCGGAACCAATATTGGGTCAAATATTATCAATGGCAACCAACCATTTGTTTCTGTAGAGGATACTAACTTTGTTCCCTCTGCAGATTCATACTTGATTGATGCGGGCACCGAAGTTGCTGGGATCACAGATGGATTTAATGGCTCAAAACCGGATATTGGCGCATATGAATATGGCCAGGATAGATGGATTGCAGGGGCCGATTGGGCAAGAGAAGTTGTTGAAAAGGATGACCAAGATCCTGATAGTGGTATTTTTAATCTTACCTCCAACCATGGAACTTTAAAAATATTCCCTAATCCTGCACACCACGATTTTAGAATTGTTGTAGAAGAGGTTGTCACCGGAAATGCCCAAATTACGGTGTATGCGATAAACGGAAAGCCAATGTACAACAAAGTGATTTCAGATGCGTACGAGCTGAATAACGAAGGAGTTTATTTTTCAGATTTAAATTTGATAAAAGGTGTTTATATGATCAGAATTTTAGGCAACAGCAAAATTTATGTTGGAAAGTTAATGATTAAATAATTCAAGTATGTTTCTCATATAACGTTAGATTTTAGTTAAAAGCCACTCTTTTATAAAGGTGGCTTTTAAAATATTTTACAGTTATATTAAACGATTATTGATGTGCTTAACCTCCTTTGCAAAGTAATCCTCCCCTTATTTGTAATTAATTTTTAACCCCAAGATTTTTGAAATAGCCATAACTTGAACTCATAAAATAATCTTAATTCAAAATAATGTTTAAAACAAATCTACTTTTTGCTTTGCTTGTTTTGGTAACATCCGTATTTACGCAGAATAAGCAACTACCATATGGTTACCCGGATTCAAACCGAAAAAAAGAATGTATCAACACGGGTTGGAAATTTCATTTAGGAGATCCCGGAGCCAGTTTTTACGCTGAAGAAACCGATGATTCAAAATGGGAAAACATCAGCATACCCCATACGTTGAAACCAACCTCGTTAACCTTGGATTTTTGCAACGATGCAAAAGATCAACCAACTTTCCATAGAACCGTTAGTTGGTACCGAAGAGATATTCTGATAACTTCCGGTGCAGATAAAAAAGTATATCTTGAATTCGAAGGAGCCCACCAAGTTACCGATTTATGGGTAAATGGAAAACATGTGGGTCAGTTTGCGGTTACCGGTTATTCCCCATTTCACTTCGATATCTCTGAATTTGTAGTAAGAGGAAAAGCCAACCAGGTTACCTTATTGGTGGATAACCGAAGAAACGAGAATATACCTCCCGATGCCGGCCCGTTCGATTATGTCAAGTTTAGTGGTTTGTATCGTGATGTTTATCTGGTAGAAACAGATCCGGTACATATCACTTACAACTGGGAAAAAGCCAATGCGGGTATTACCATAACTACCCCCAGTGTTGACCCGGTCAACATGAATGCGACCATCAACATAAAAACATTTGTTCGCAACGAGAATAACACCGCAAAAAAGTGTGAAGTCATTAACAGGGTGATTGATGATAAAGGCATCGTGGTACTCAAGTTGGTTTCGGAACAAAGAGTAGAAGCAGGTGCTGATGTTGAATTCAACCAGATTGGCGGGATCGAAGACAACCTGCAATTATGGGATACGGAAAATCCTTACTTATATCGTGTTAACACCGAAGTAAGCGTGGATGGCAACAGCGCAGATTGTGTTGAAAACAAACTAGGCATCAGGACTTTTAGGTTGGATAACGAATTGGGCTTCATGCTTAACGGAAAGCCGATTGATTTGATTGGTTTTAACCGTCATCAACATTATGGATACCTCGGCGATGCTGTGCCCAATTCTTTGCATTATAAGGACATGCTTCAATTTAAACAGTTAGGCTTTAACGTAATGCGTACCGCTCACTACCCGCACGATAATGCTATTATGGAAGCCTGTGATGAATTGGGCATATTGGTTTACGAAGAAGCACCTACCTGGATTACTATGAACAACACCAAACTCTGGTTCCAGAACCTGGAGACAGCTGCCCGCATAATGGTTCGTAATCACCGCAATCACCCTTCCGTTGTAATTTGGGGTGCAGGTATCAACCATCGAGGTTATGTCCCCCAGGTACACTACGCCATCAAACAAGAAGATCCAAACCGCTTGACCGCATCGCAAAGTGCCCGCTGGACAGGCTGGCAAGCATCAGGTTTAACGGATATCAATGCCAATATGCTTTACGGTCCGTTTGTTTGGGACAGGTCGGAAACCATGCTTGCTATGGAAGGTCATTCTGGGCCAAAGGAAGTAGCCATTCACAAACGCGATCCTAAAATGACTGGAATCATCTCATGGACAGCCCATGCATATTATACCTTCCATCCTACTCATGCCAAATACAAAAGCATGAAGGACAGAACCAGAAGTGGGGCGATGACTATTTTCCGTCAACCTAAAAAAGGACTGCTTTGGTATCCATCGGAAATGAGAAAAGAACCTTATTTGCATATTGAACAGGATTGGAAAAGTGGAACCAAGCAACTAGACGTTTTTTCGAATGCGGATGAAGTAGAATTATTCATAAATGGAAAACCGTTTATGAAACAAAAGCCTTCACGCGATTCTGTTTATTTCGGGTTAGATCATCCTCCTTTTCATTTCACAATATCCAATTATGAAGATGGAGAATTAAAAGGAGTTGGATATAAAGATGGCAAAGAGTATGTTTCAAAAACAATACGCACACCTGAAAAAGCCAGAAGCCTTCAGCTAATTATTGATACGGTTGGCCGCAAATTCGAAGCGGATGGTTCAGATATTTTAGTGGCTTATGCCAGGGTGTTGGATAAAAACGGAACCTGGGTAAAGGATTCCATTGGAGAGGTAAAATTCTCCATTGCGGGTCCTGCTGCAATTTATGGTGATGATGCCGACATAAATGCCAACCCTATGTTTATTGAAACAGGAGAAGCACCAGTGTTAATTCAAGCGGGAACAACCCCCGGTGAAATAAAGCTAACAGCCAAAAGCAAAGGTTTAAAATCAGCTACAGCCACATTCTATTCCGTTGCTAAAGAGAACGATATGATACTTGCCAACGCTAAACCCATATACGATTTCGAAAGAATAAGGGTTGATATGGGCGCTAAAGACCAGTTGATTCAATTTGGCTGGATACCTTGGAATGCTGAAGACAACAAACCATCTTCTATTCAATTGGATGCCTTCGGAGGCATTGATGCCAGTATTAAAACAAATTCGTCCAATGGAGTACTTCGCTGGTTGGGCGAGATGAACGTGATTGGGAAATACGGTTTTGCGTATGGTGAGGGTGTAATCGGCATCGACAAAGAAGGTATAACTCTTGAGTTTGCTCAATTACCCAAAGGAACTTATAAACTGACCACCTGGCATCATGCCCCGCGCACAAACAGCGACCTTATGGATACCAATGTAGATAAACTCAAAAAGCTACAAATCCATAAATTGCCGTATGGCAAAGAAATCAGCATTGAGACGGGGGGCTCCTCTGAACTTGTTAAAGCTAAAACGACAGAAGGTAAAGACATGCAATTTGTTCCTGCTGCAACAGCTGAAACCATTATTGTTTCAGATGGAACAAACCCGGTAGCAGTTGTGTTTAAAGATGCCCAAAGCAACAAAGGGGTTTGGTTAAATGCCTTTGAACTATCCGAATGGTCATCAGACATTAGTCAATAGTTAATCAGTCATTGTTAAAAGTAAATTCACCATTGAGCGCAGGCAATAACCAATGACTTTTAAAATTTTATACGTATATGAGAAAAACAATAATATTCCTAATAATTTCTTTTGGAGTGCTATTACACCCATCAAAAGCTGAAATTTTAAAAACCAACTATTCTTCGAGAAAGATGACCTCCATTAAAAAATGGGAAGTTATCGACATCGCTTTCAAAGGCAAATCCAAAACACCTTTTGTAACCGATTTTTACGCCACTTTCACTTCCCCTTCAGGTAAAAAACAAAAAGCACCCGGCTTTTACAATGGAGGTAACGAGTGGTTGCTTCGTTTCTCTGGTTCCGAAACTGGAACCTGGAGTTATATCACCACATCGCAGGTGAAATCATTAAACGGTAAAAAAGGAAATATAACCATTCTTGACAAAACTGCAGATGGTGCAAAAGGAGGCATTGTAATCCCCGAAAAGGATATGCGTCATTTTTACTACGAAGATGGTTCTCCTTATTTTTTGATGGCTTTTGAATGCGATTGGCTCTATGCTTTGGATTACCATAACGAAGAGGGGTTACCTAAGACCAACCATCTTTTAAATCTGCTTCAACAAAATGGATTAAACCAGGTAGTGATGAACGTTTTTTCGTTCGACGTAAGTTGGAAAAAAGATGAATTATTGTTGAAACATCCCGAGCACGAATTTGGTGGCCCCAAAAATATCTTCCCATTCTTGGGGGATAACAAAAACCCTGACTATTCCTCGTTAAATGTGGACTTCTTTAAAAAATTTGACCGTACAATCGATCTAATGAACCAAAAAGGAATCATATCTCACCTGATGATTTACGTTTGGAACAAGCTGGTAGCCTGGCCGGAAATGAATTCCGAAGCTGATAATATGTATTTCGATTATGTGGTGAAACGTTATGGAGCCTTCCCCAATATCATGTGGGATGTTTCAAAAGAGGCCTTGTTCTACGGTAGGGCTGATGACAAATATATATTGGAACGAATTGAGCGACTGAGAAACGCCAACTACTTTAAACGTCTGGTAACAGTTCATGATTATGGTTTCTGCAAGCGCCATCCTGAATCTGTGGACTATATTTCACGCCAGGATTGGACTTATGCTTTGTACACTAACATGCTTAATGATTTTAACAAATACAAAGACAAACCTGTTTTCAATATTGAGCATGGCGGCTATGAAGAATCTCCTTATGTGGTTTTCCCTGGCAGTTACATCAGTGCCGAGCAATGTTTAAAGCGTAATTATCAATGTGCTTTTGCAGGGGTTTATTCTACCTACTATTGGCAAGGAACATCGTGGAATGCAATAATATATAATCCTTTTGAGCAGGAAGATAGTTTCTATAAGCCAAAATTCGAGTATTTTAAACACATGACTCAGTTGTTTACGGATTACCCATTTGGCGCGTACAATCCTGTACCCTGGCATAATCAGGCAGGTTACTGTTTAAAACACAAGGATAAAGAGGAATATTTAAACTATGTACCCAAAGAAACCTACCAATATCGAAAAGAATATATGTTTAAGGATAAAAAGCCAGTATACTTTAAGTGGTTTAATACTTTAACAGGGGAGTATTCACAAGAGACTAAATTCGATAAAAAACAGGAGTTTATCAGTCCTTGGTATGGCCAGGCTGATGCAATATTGATTACATGGAAGTTGTAAGATTTAAAGAGACCATTTTTTTTGTTAAAAGATGGTCTCTTTAGTTTGCCTTTACTATCATTATACACCACCAAAAAATATTGTCCCCAGCAGAACCCTCAATTACCAATTACAAACGTTTTCTGCAGTTCAAGATACTTTAGGTAATATTTATCCCGTAATTGAGATTTCAGTTTTTCGGCCCTGGCCTTTCTGGCTTTAAAGCCATCTTTCGGTTCACCCTTCTTTCTGGGCAAAACCAATTTACTTGCTGTAATTTCGGTGCCAATCTCTTTCCCAAAATAAAAATCCACAAATACTTTATCGGGGACAGACCATTCAATAATATTTCCTTCCTTATCGCACGAGTAAAACCCATCTCCTTTGGTATTCCATGCTACATCCAGCACAGGAAATTCATGGTACACATATGTATGTATTTTTTCTCCGGTTGCAATATTAAACAGTCCGATGGTATGATCAAATGACGCCATTAGCAGGTATTTTCCATCTGGACGCACTTCTATGGAACTAATAGGTTCGGTGTGTCCCAGGTACATTTTGATTGGTTCACCGGTTTCTGCGTCCCAAAGCCTGGCATTCCCATCATGCGAGGCCGAGATAATATGATTGTTTTTGTTTACAAATTCGAGGCACGAGATGGGGCGAGAGTGTGCCAACATCAAATGTTTTCTTACCGCAGAATCCGTATGCCATATTTCAATTGAGCTATCCAGTGCCCCAGTAGCCACTAACTTGTTGTCATTGCTTATTGCAACGGCTATAATGCTTTTTTTGTGGCCTGTTTCTACCGTTTTTATGGCTTTAAGCTGAGAAGCATCCCAATAACGATATTTTTTATCGTACGAAGATGCCACAAAAAAAAACTCCCCGGGCGTATAATCGCAAGATGTAATGTTGGTATGCGTTCCGGTGTATATTTTTTCCGGCTTCTCCCCTCCTATTTTCCATAATTTGATGCTTCTATCTCCAACGGAATAAAAAGTATTCTCTACCGCAGAAAATTTTACGCTGATCACTGGTTGATAATGTGCCTGGACTTCGAAAACTGTCTTTTTGCTCGCCAAGTCATACACTGCAACCAATTTATTTTCTGCGCCAATCAACAGTTGGGTATTATCCCTATTAACATCGATGGTGTTGGTTCTATATTCACCTTTTTTAATTAGATCCACGAAATATTCGTCATCCTGCGCCCAAACCATATTTGCAGTGCATAGAAGTACGAATATTACAAAAAGGGTTTTCATCCTAACTCAAATGGTTTTAATGGCTTTAGATTTCAAACTCAGATTAATAAAAAGACAAACATGGCCATTACCTTACCTGCAACTGATGCAGTTTACTATACGTACCTCCATTTTGCAACAGTTCTTCGTGCGTTCCTTTTTCCACAATCTCACCTTCGTTAAATACACAAATCAGGTCTGCATTTCTAACAGTTGAAAGCCTGTGCGCAATCACAATGGAGGTTCGTGAGCTCATCAGGTTCTCCAATGCCTCCTGCACCAGTTTTTCAGATTCTGTATCTAAGGCAGAAGTAGCTTCATCTAAAATCAGGATATCCGGGTTTTTTAACACGGCACGGGCAATGCTGATTCGCTGCCGTTGACCGCCGGAAAGTTTACCACCCCTATCTCCCACCAACGTTTGATAACCATTTTCGGTAGCCGAGATAAAATCGTGTGCATTGGCCACTTTGGCAGCCTTTTCCACCTGTTCCTGTGTCGCATTTTCTACTCCAAAAGCAATATTGTTATAAAAGGTATCATTGAACAGAATAGCTTCCTGGTTTACATTTCCCATCAACCCGCGTAAATCGTGCACCTTCATATTTCTAATGTCAACACCATCAATGGTTATGCTGCCTTCCTGGATATCGTGAAAACGTGGCAATAAGTCCACAAACGTAGTTTTACCCGATCCCGACTGACCAACCAAGGCCACCATCTTACCTTTTTCAATGGTCAACGAAACACTCTTAAGCACCTGGTGCTCGTTGTAGCCAAAACTTACGTTTTTATACTCTATTTTTTTATGGAAGGCTTTTACCTCTTCGGCCCCATCTTGCTCCATTATTTTATTGTCGGCCAATAAAATTTTATCGATACGTTCCATGGCAGCCAATCCCTTTTGGATATTAAAAAATGCCGTGGAAAACTGCTTTGCGGGATTAATGATTTGATAGAATATACCTAAATACGCAATAAATGCGGCCCCATCGAAAGTAGCGTTTTCACCAGTGGCGATATACGAGCCAAACCATACTAGTATTACAACCACAATAGTACCCAGAAACTCGCTTAGCGGATGTGCCATCACATATCTGCGACGCACCTTGTCCATAATCTTTCTATAGTCTTCCGCTTCTTCCTCGAAACGTTGTATCATTTTTTTTTCCGCATTAAAAGCCTTAACAATGCGCAAACCCCCAACGGTTTCCTCAATGGTTCCTAATATGCTCCCCATCAACGACTGCGAAACCCTGGACTTAGATTTTAACGACTTGCCCGTTTTTCCGATAATCCAGCCTGCTATTGGCAACATTACGAACACAAAAAGAGTTAGCTGGTAACTAATGCTAAGCATAAAACCAATGGATACAATAATGATAATCGGATTCTTTATAAACATATCCAGCGACGACATGATTGAATTCTCCACCTCGGTAACATCACCCGTTGCACGTGCCATTACATCGCCCTTTTTTTCATCGGAATAAAACCCTAGTGGCAATGCAATCAGTTTTGTAAAAATCTGCATACGGATATCTTTCACAACACCGTTTCGAATAGAAACCGTCTGGTGCGAAGCCAAATAAGCAAAGCCAACTTTTAACAGGGTGGCAAAAAGTAACAAGGCACCAACAAAAGGCATTACCGACATCATACCATACTCGTTCTTAAATTCGGTAACGTAGTAATAAAAGTTATTCACCAACGCATCCTGAGTAAGTTCCCAGGCAACCAAATCACTCACCTCTTTGGTTTTATCAAAAAGAACCTGAAAAATGGGGATTGAAAACAACATGGCCACACTCCCAAAAATGGAATGCAACACGTTAAATATTAATGTCAACACCAGATGGTGTTTATAGGGAGGGATAAATCTTTGTAAAACTTTAAAAAAATCCTTCATTCTTGAATTTATGCATTAAAAAAAGTCAGCTGCTAAAGTAACTTTAACACAGCTGACTTCAAAGAAAATTGTTCCGAAACGCTTACATTCCGGTATAAGATTGAGGAGAGATAGAACGAAGTTCGTCCTTGATATCCTCCGAAACGTCTAACGTATTAATGAACTCGGCAATGGTTTTAGCATTTATTCCTTCGTTGGTGCGGGTTAATGCTTTTAATGCCTCGTATGGGTTTGGATAGGCCTCGCGACGTAAAATAGTCTGAATAGCCTCCGCAACCACAGCCCAATTGTCTTCCAAATCTTGCTGTATGGCAACTTTATTCAACAATAGTTTACCCAAACCTTTTTGTAACGATTTGATAGCAATTACGGTGTGGGCAATAGGCACCCCAATGTTTCGTAGCACTGTTGAATCCGTTAAATCACGTTGCAACCTGGAAACCGGTAATTTAGCCGACAGGTGTTCGTATATTGCATTGGCAATACCCAGGTTACCTTCTGCATTTTCAAAGTCGATAGGGTTTACTTTATGTGGCATAGCACTGGATCCCACCTCTCCTTTTTTAATCTTTTGCTTAAAGTACTCCATCATGATGTAAGTCCAGAAATCTCTGGAAAGGTCCAGCATAATGGTATTCAGGCGTTTTAAATTATCAAAGATAGCTCCTAAATTATCGTAATTCGAAATCTGCGTGGTATATTGCTCCCTATCTAATTTTAAAATATCGTTCACAAAATGGTTTCCGAAATCAATCCAGTTTATCTCCGGGTAAGCCACTTTATGCGCATTAAAGTTTCCTGTTGCACCGCCAAACTTGGCCGAACAAGGAATGCCTTTCAACAATGACAATTGTGTTTTTAAACGATCCACAAAAACCATCATCTCCTTACCTAAACGCGTTGGCGAAGCAGGCTGACCATGTGTTTTGGCTAACATTGAAATTTCTTTCCATTCCTCGGCCAATTCTGCCAATTGATCGATTAACTCTTCCAGCAACGGATAATAAATATCGTTAACGGCATCTTTCAACGAATAAGGTATAGCCGTGTTGTTAATATCCTGGGATGTTAAGCCAAAGTGAATAAACTCTTTGTACTTCTCTAGTTTTAGAACATCAAACTTTTCCTTGATAAAATACTCAACAGCCTTAACATCATGATTGGTGACACTTTCAATTTCCTTGATCCGTTCCGCATCTTCCAATTGAAATTCCTTATAAATTTTCCTTAAATCATTATAAAGCTTTTTGTCAAATTCAGACAACTGCGGCAATGGTTGCTCACAAAGTGTTATAAAGTATTCTATCTCAACCAATACACGGTATCTGATTAATGCATATTCCGAAAAATAAAGTGCCAACCCATCCACTTTACTTCTATATCTTCCGTCGACCGGAGAAATTGCCGTTAATAACTGTATGTCCATCATCAATATTTATATTTTAAGCTGCAAAATTAGCAAAATTTGGGTAACGGAAAATTAGAACTTTATGATGAAGTTTAAAAAGGTTTTAAAATTCAATTTTTTATTCCGCCTTCCGGGTCAGTTTTCTTTCTTGTAGCTACGTTTTGCCAAATCATATTCTTTAATAATTTTGTAGGGAACTAAAACCGCTAAAATGACTTTTAAAAAGGGATTCGCATTAGGGATAAATAGCTATTCACGGGCGTTTAATTTTCTTAAAAAAAATAGGTTGACCTGGTATTTTCTGTTTCCTCTATTGCTTAATATTGTATTATTTATTTTGGGATATACTTCCACTATGAATTTAAGCACCAGATGGTTCGTTTATGTTACCGATTGGATCAAGATGGATAGTTGGGAATTCTGGGGATCGGGCTTTTTAAGTTCCACCATCGAATTCGTTATGTTTATCGTGATTCGGATCATGTTCTTTTTAATGTTTGCCTTTATTGGCGGATACATTGTTATCATACTCCTCTCACCCGTATTTGCATTTCTCTCCGAAAAAGTGGAAAGCATTTTAACAGGGGAAGATTTTCCCTTCAACTTTAATCAATTGATAAAAGATATATGGCGGGGCGTACGATTGGCGCTTCGAAATTTGGGGGTAGAGCTGCTTTTAACAGTGGCATTATTTACACTAAGCTTTGTTCCTATTGTAGGATTTTTTACCGGATTAACTTTGTTTTTTATCTCCGCGTATTTCTATGGCTTTTCTTTTATCGACTTTTCTTTGGAACGAAAAAGAATGGATATCACCGAGAGTGTTGCCTTTGTGCAAAAGAATAAGGGCCTGGTAATCGGTAATGGAACGATTTTTTCGCTGGTATTGTTAATCCCATTTATTGGAGTACTCATTTCCAGTTTCGTGTCAATCGTTAGTGTAACAGCAGCCACTATTTCCATAACCGAATCGATGATCAACAAAGATTTAAACGCTTCATAAATAAAAAGTGATTATTATTCTTTCATTGTTCTTAAAATAATTACTTTTAATTGAAGAAACTTAATAGAATTAAAATGAAACGACTCACATATATTATTGCACTTTTTCTTGTTGCGACGGTAACTTTTTCCCAGAATGATACTATTCCGAATCAAGCCATTGTGTACAAGTTTGATATCAAGCGCGAGATCGGAAGCACATCATGGATTCATACCCAATATGCCTTTGAAGAAGCCAATGATATAGGCGCGGACATGATTCTTCTCCATTTGAATACCTACGGAGGCCAGGTAGTCTTTGCCGATTCCATCCGAACAAAAATATTGAACAGTAAAATTCCGGTTCACGTTTTTATAGATAACAATGCGGCCTCGGCCGGAGCACTTATTTCCATTGCTTGCGATAGAATCTTTATGCGTCCCGGCGCAAATATTGGAGCGGCAACCGTAGTCAATCAGTCAGGTGAAAAAATGCCCGACAAATACCAGAGTTACATGCGCTCCACCATCAGAGCCACAGCGGAAGCACATGGTAAAGACACTATCGTTACGGGAACAGATACCACTTATGTTTGGCGAAGAGATCCGCATATTGCAGAAGCCATGGTGGACGAAAGCATCTATATCGCAGGAATAATAGACACAGGTAAAATACTGACATTCACCACCCTTGAAGCTATTAAACATGGTTTTTGTGACGGCACGGCCGAAAGTATAAATGATGTAATTGAAAAACTCGGATATCGTGAATTCCAGATTATCACCTACAAACCTACGTTTTACAGCGGCCTGAAAGGATTTCTGACCAATCCTATTTTTCATGGTATTTTAATATTGGTGATTATTGGAGGATTATATTTTGAGCTTCAATCTCCGGGTGTAGGTTTTCCGTTGCTTGCATCGGCCATTGCAGCCGTACTTTATTTTGCACCTCTGTATATAGATGGCCTGGCTGCCAATTGGGAGATTATCCTGTTTATCATTGGTGTGGTCCTGATTGCACTGGAAATATTTGTGATTCCCGGATTTGGGATTGCAGGTGTTTCAGGAATAATCCTTGTGTTTACAGGTCTTACCTTAAGCTTAGTAGACAATGTAGTGTTTGATTTTTCTAATGTACCTGCAAAAGAGTTGTTTATGTCACTCATCATTGTATCCGCCGGAACGTTTCTTGCCTTTATTGTGGGCATCCCATTGAGTCAAAGACTATTCACTACCGGACCATTGGCTAAGGTTGCCTTACAGACCACCCAGGATATGGATCTGGGTTATATCAGCGTAGATGAGGAACCTCAAAACCATGTTGGCTCAGTCGGAATTGCTCAAACTACATTGCGCCCTTCGGGAAAGATAGAACTGGACAATGAAGTATACGATGCTGTTGCGGAGATCGGGATGATAGATAAAGGAGAAAGAGTCAAAGTTATAAAATATGCGTCCGGTCAATTATATGTTGTCAGGGACGTTTAAAAAAACAGCTTTAACAAAAAATTGTTTGGGGTTGATAAAAAATATTGAAAAAAAAATTTAAAAACAAAACTTTTTAATGTAGATTCGAGTAATATTTATATAGAAAATTGACTAATTTGAGAATCGTAATATAATACACGTACAACATAAAGTATAGGAGGATTTGTTATGAAATCGAGAAAAGTTGAAACAAGAAAACCTAACGTTTCTTCATATGAGGATTTTGAAGAAAAAAAAGGAAATCGTCCTAGTCCTGTTAACAGAAACAAGACTACGAAAATCCAGGAAGAGTTAGCCGATGACTTCGGAGAAGTTCTCGGGGAAGGTTTTCATGGTTTGGATGATGACTATTACTTTGATGAAGAGGATTTGTATTAACAGATGATCACATCAAAAAGCAGAAGGTTTACCCTAAAATGCTTTCTGTAAGTCATGAAACTGACCATTTTAACAAGATACCGGATGAAGATTTCAACCGGCTTAAAAAGACTCTTATCCCATATTGGTCTTAAGGCTAAATATACCCGCCATTGTGAACTTTGGCACACCCGACTCAATTTATTTAACATTCCAAATTATTTTTATTCTTATACTTTTAACCCGAAAATTATTATTTTGAACCGAGCATATTATGCTGATTTGGTTACTTCAAATAACACTTTAGAATTGTATTTTATAAATCGGCCTCACCCGGCCCCAATATATAAAGGGTGATTAGTGAAATTTAGTGGCTTAATTATTATGAAATCAAAACAGAATTTTAATAAGAAGAGTGGTAAGCGCTCCGCTAATAATGAATTTGATGACAAAATCGGATTAAAACCGGTTAAATCTAAATCAGGAAAAATCAGCAAGAAAATTTCTATTTACGACGATTTGGATGATGATTTTGATGAAAACGATCTTGAAAATCTTGATTATGACAAAGTAGACTTTGATTTCGATCAAGATTTTGAAATAGAGGACGAAGACGATGAGTATTAGCAGGAGCTGGTTTGTCTCCAAATAATATTCATTGTATAAACTGATGCGGAACAGCAAGCCCTAACTTGGCCAAGCCAAAACCAAGCAGGACTTGCTGTAAATTAATTGCTATGGACAAACACGAAACGTGTCAATGGGGTACCACATCCGAAATAATGCTACAATATCACAATACGGAATGGGGTGTGCCCGTACATGACGATCGTAAACTATTCGAGTATTTAATACTCGATGCTTTTCAAGCCGGCCTATCTTGGAGTACAATTTTAAATAAACGGGAAAACTTCAGGAAAGCTTTCGATCATTTTGATTGGAAAAAGATAGCTCTTTATTCGGAAAGTAAGGAAGCAGAACTGCTTCAGGACAGTGGGATTATACGTAACAAACTCAAAGTAAAAGCGGCCATAACCAATGCCCAAGCTTTTATGAAAGTAATTGAAGAGCATGGTTCCTTTGATGCATATATCTGGCGTTTTGTTGGTAACAAACCCATTGTTAACCAGTTTAAAACCATGAGCGATATCCCTGCCGTTAGCCCTGAAGCGGAAGTCATGAGCAAGGATCTTAAAAAAAGAGGTTTTAAGTTTGTGGGCCCCACCATTATTTATGCCTTTATGCAAGCTGCCGGCATGGTCAACGATCACATTATCAACTGCAAAAGACACGAGGAGGTAAAAGCATTATATTAGAAAATCGAAAAAACAACAATGTCAATCCATGATTGTCATTAAATTGCAACAGACAAGATATTACTATTATCATTTAATCAAGAAATCCATCATTTTTTCATTTTCGAGGAAAACTTCGAAGCGCTCACCTATATTTACTTTTCCAACACCAGCAGGAGTGCCGGTATAAAGCAAATCCCCAATCTTAAGGGTAAAGAATTTGGAAACATAGGCAATAATGTCATCCACCTTAAACAACATATCCCCGGTATATCCTTTTTGCCGTTCTTCCCCGTTCACCAGCAACTTAAAATTCAGGTTTTGAATATCTTTAAAGCGATGCTTCGATATAAAGTTTTTAGAGATACCAGCCGACCGGTCAAATGCTTTGGCCCGCTCCCACGGCAATCCCTTGGTTTTTAATTTACTTTGTAAATCGCGTGCGGTAAAATCAATGCCCATGCCAATTTCCTCATAATATCTGTGTGCAAACCGGGCAGCAATATTCTTACCCAGACGATTTATTTTAACCACCATCTCTGTTTCGTAATGAAACTCTTCCGCAAAGTCGGGCACAAAGAAAGGTTCGTTGTTTCGCAGCAATGCAGTATCCGGCTTTAAAAAAATAACCGGCTCTTCAGGAACTTCGTTTCCAAGTTCTCTGGCATGATTGACATAATTGCGTCCAATACAAATAATCTTCATTACAATATTTGATCACTAGATTTTTAGATAAGATATGACAGATATGTCTACAAGGCTAATTCACATTAGTCACACTCAAATTACCAATACTCATTTAATTTGAAACATAAAGAACCAACCAATTACCTATTAAACGCTCTTAATTTAATATTGGTAAATACTTTTTTGGTGTAAAGCGGAAAGTCACCTTGCATTATCCAACCGTAATACCCGGGGTCCGTATCTAAAACATCTTTAACTTTCCTGCCTTTGTGCTTTCCAAAGTTAATACATTCGTCTCCGTCCTCATCAAACACCAATCTACCCGCAAAATCTGCATGCTTGTTGTAGGAAGAGAACTCGGCCAAATAATCAATATCATTTTTCAAATCGGGATACCTGTCCAACTGAGCCTTAAGCACTTCATAGGTAGCACGCGTGTCTGCCTCGGCACTGTGTGCGTCCTCCAATTCTTTTGCGCAGTAAAACTTGTATGCGGCTTCTAAAGTCCTCTTTTCCTTTTTGTGAAAAATGGTTTGCACATCCACAAATTTCCTTTTTTTCATTTCTATATCTACACCGGCCCTGATAAATTCTTCGGCCAACAATGGAATATCAAATTTATTGGAGTTGTATCCTCCCAAATCACATCCCTCAATAAACTTAGCCACTTTTTTTGCCACTTCTTTAAAAGTAGGACAATCTTTTACGTCCTCATCATAAAAACCGTGAATCTCAGATGTTTTTTTGGGGATATGCATCTCGGGATTAATCACATACCGTTGTGTTTCTTCCGAACCATCCAGATTGATTTTTATGGCGGCCAATTCTACAATTCTATCAGTAGATACGTTTATTCCGGTAGTTTCTAAATCCAGGAATACTATGGGATTCTTTAAATTAAGCTTCATTCTTACAATTAAAAAAATTAAGTACCAAGTATTAAGCCGCAATACTATTACATCTCTTTATACCTGACACTTCCAATAAATATAAACTGCCTGATTCATAAATTATCTGATATATGAATTTCATGTACGGTAATCCCGACAGCAAACAAGTAGGATTAAGCACAAAAATAAAGGAAATGTAGTTGTATACAACTTTTCCCCCAATAATTCAAGAATTATTTCTGTCTCCGACAGCGGCTAAGCCTCAGTAAAAACTTTTTTTTAAAGTTTCACTTCACCTAGGTCAGGGTTAAACTGAACTTGATTCTTGTGAAAGTAGATATATGAATAGTTCAGGTTCACTTGCTTTCTTTTTCCGATTTCGACTTTTTCTTTGGCAAAATAAATTCTTTATCCTGCGGTATATTATCAAACCATGCTTCCGGGATATTTAAGGGAGTTGAAAGCAACAACGAGTCTTTGTTATAAAAATTTAGCAAATACTTTCCTGGCTCTAGAGCAATCGCAAATTTAGCTGAATCTGCAGATGAGGCGTATCGGCCGACCAAATCACCGCTGATAGAATCATGTAACGCTGCCCTTAAACTATATGGGGGTACTATGTTTCCGGAATCAGTTTGTAGACTAGCCTTACAACGCAAAATCATATTCGGCGCACTATGCTCGTTAAAAACCAACTTATAAATATCTCTTTCCCCGTATCCTTCTGGCCGTATTGCCGCTACGTAGGCATACCTTGCGCCATTGGTGTGCGTAATGGTATAATTGTCATAAGCATCATTGACAGGATATCCCAGGTTTATCGGTTCGCCCCATTCGTTTTTATCTTCATCCCAATCGGAATAAAATAAATCATACCCTCCCATTGAAGCACTTCCGTTGGAAGAAAAATACAAGCGCTTTCCATTTTCGGTCAATACCGGAAAATCTTCGTTTGCCGGGGTATTAATTCTTCCTGGAACTGCTCTTGCTGCTCCATACGCTCCATTAGGTAATTTTAACACATAAAAAATATCCGTGTTACCGGTTTCTGTTTCGCCTACAAACAATAACGTGTCCGTTGATGAAGATTGCCAAACACCAAAAGCGCCTTTCTTTCGGCTCCACCGGTCATCAAAAGGTTCCATTCTTGAAAATTTATTGTTCCCAAGATAGCTGGCGTACCCTATTTGTTCTATCCAATCCCTATTATGGTGAATAAAAAGGGTTTTACCATCTTTTGTTAATCCGGAAACAATTTCATCGTAACCTGAATTAATGGAACTACCGATGGTTTTGGCTTTGCTCCATTCTAAATTATGATTCTCGGAAACACAAATATTATAATAATAAATGCCAATTTTTGAATGGTAACGCTTGTTGTTGGAGTACATTAAAAGTTTATCATTTCCAGCAACCATGGGATTCAGCTCGTCCTTATCAGTATTTATTTTTTTTCCAACATTGATAAAACTAACATCTACAGGCTTGTTTTTGTAGGCCTGAGCATTGATTAACCACTCAGAATACTGTTGAGCCTCCTTGAATTCTTCCGAGTCGGATTTTGTCTTCTTTTTAACTTCCTCAAACTGTTCTAACGCTAATCGATATTTATCGGAGTAAAAAAGTGCTTTCCCGTACATCAGTACATCTGGTACCGATGGATCTTTCTTGACCAATTCAGTAGCATAGGGCAAGGCAAGCGCCCTGTTCAGGTTTGATTTTAAATAGGAATCGGCTAACTTTGCCAGCAAGTTCTCATCATCGGGATTTTTCTTTAGTTCCCTCTCAAAACCTTTGATAGCCCTATCGTAAGTCTTCAACTTATAATAATAATTTCCATTTTTGCTTTTGCTCTGTGTATGCACATCTTGCATCACCACAAATAATAATAACAACCCCAGTAGAAACTTGCCCATATACCAAATAGTTAAATTCGGTAACTAAAATATAATGTTTTACGCTAAGGTCATTAATTAATCAGAATTATTTTGAGCTCCATGTAATTTAGTATCATTTCCAATGTCAATCAGAAGAGGGCACCCAAGTTTATGGATGCCCTATCATATTGTCCTTGTTCAATTTTATAGAGACAGCAGCACTATGTCAAATTCAGTTTCTATAGTTACTTTGTTATCTTTAACTTTAGCGGTCGCACCCGAATAATTATCCTTTACAACTGTACCGTTTTCAAAAACATCACTAACCGAAATTTCCTTTTTCCCAAGCGGTAATTCGAGTCCGACCACAACCTTATTGATATATGCACCATTGTTATATTCTCTTTTAAAAACATATGGCTCCTCCGAAATTTGCGTATGAACACCCGCTCCAACCGAGGGATTGGCAGCCCTGAATTTCCCAAGCTTTTGATAATGCGTAAGTAAATCATAGGCACCAACCCCGTTTACAACCGTGTTGGCCAAAATATCATTCCAATTCATAAAAGAACGTAAGGTCGCATCGCCAACCGTTCCTTCTATAATTAATGAGCGATTGGTTTCATCGCCATAGTATATTTGTGAAGCTCCCGGGCAAAGTAGTAAACTGTTAGCTCCTTTATAGGACATTTTTCTTTCCTTATCGAACGAATGACTGTCATCATGCGAAGCCAGGTAGTGCAATAATGATTTACCTTTCAACTCATTATTCAATATTTTGGAATACTTCGAGAATATAAATTCATACTCTTTTAAAGCATCGCCTTTTAGTTCAAAATTGATTAACGCATCCATACCATTGGCAAAATAATCAACCGGAACCCCTCCATTATCAAACATTCTTCCGGTTGAGGCACCATAGTTATACACCTCACCTACCGTATAAAACTCATTGTCATCTAACACCTGATCGGGATGTGCAGCTTTCCAGTCGACAAATGCCTTCTTGGCCACCTCGTACAACTCTCCCCAAATGGATTCTTCGGTGTGCTTGGCTGTATCAATCCTATATCCATCAACGCCATATTTACGCACAAAATCAGTCAACCATTTCATGATATAAAATCGTGGTGCGCGAGGATAACCCGTCTCTGCAAAAAAGGCATTTAGTTCCTCCATTTCTTCTTCCAGACGCCCTTCCTTTGTCCACTTATCAATTAAAACGTCGGGCAGATTAACCTCTTTGTCACTTTCTGTTTTTACATCGGGTAGGTTTTCCACCAAAGTACATGTTACGGTAGATTCATAAGTTTTGTACTTACATTGTGGTTTGGTTCGAACCCAGCTATCTCCATACACAGGATCTTTGTCTGTCACAGGTCCGGTATGGTTGATCACCACGTCCATCACTATCCTTATTCCTCTTTTATGGGCCACATCCACCAACTCGGCAAAATCCTCTTCGGTACCCCAGTTAGGATCTATACGGGTCCAGTCCTTGGCCCAGTAACCATGATAACCATAAGTATTTCCGGTACCCTCGTCAACACTGCCATGGACTTGTTCGGCAATAGGAGAAAACCAAAGGGCGTTCACCCCCAAATCGTTGAAATACCCTTCATTTATTTTATTGATAATCCCTCTAAAATCACCGCCCATAAAACCTCGCAAAACGCCTGTTTCTTCATCTCTTTCAAAATTGACATCATTGGTTGTGTCTCCATTATTGAAGCGGTCAGTCAATAAAAAGTAAACGTTGGCATTCTCCCATACAAAAGGAGCTTCTTGCACTTGTTGTTGTTTTTGCGCACAACTACTCAATAATAAGATAGCTAGCCCAATAAGTAGATTTCTTGTAGTCATCGGTTTTTTTTTGATTTTATTTATTCAAAGGTAACAATATCCGACTGCTCTCAAAACCGCTACACTACTACAATACATACACTTACAACTGGATCATCTTATTTCAACCGTTTGCGATAAATGCCATTTTTTTTGAAAAAACATTAGGCAAGTAACGAAAAAATGCCGAATCGGCGCCTTTTTCTCCATTTCGGCTTATATTTTCCGGAAGCTTTATACGCTTCTTTTTAGCCAAATTTTAGTGACGTACCTGTATTTTTTTAGTGATCGTAATACTTCCGGATGTTATTTGAACAAAGAACAATCCATTGGGTAAAGCACTCAAATCAAACTTCTTTTCGTTACCAAAAAAATTAAATTCCGTCACCTTTTTTCCTGATAAATCAAAAAAGCGGATTGTTTTATCCGTTACGTCAGGGGCCGATATTGTAATTTGTCCTGTAGTTGGGTTTGGGAAAATACCAACCTGACGGGCATACTCTTCCTCTATCCCGTTTTCTTCTTCCACCATAAAGGTTTGCGTTACTTCGGGTGCTGCATTATATTGGTCATTACCTTCTTGCATCGCTTTAATAACTACTTCGCCAACCTCTTCCAAAGTCACTTTTTTACCACTTAAAGTTACACCTCCCGATACCACTTCGAAACTTACCGACAACCCTGATGTTGCCGTGGCACTAATGTAAAATGGATCATCACCAATTGTTTTGGTTGTAATTGGATCGAATGTTATCGTTTGATCCTCCTTAGTCACACTTATATAAACGGCATCTGAAAAAGCAGGTGCATATTGCGCATCTCCTTTCTGAACCGCCTGAACAACGATTGTTCCATAACCTGTTACTTCCAGCATATCGCCATCAATGGCAGCATTATCGGAAATCACCACATATTCCACGGGTAAACCTGAACTTGAAGCGCCTGACAACTGAATTTTATTACCATACTGCTGTTCTGCCACTGAACTTAAAGTTACTGATTGTAGTTCTTTTTCAGAATCCAACAAAAGTCTTATCATCACCGGATCATGATCGGATATGGTAACTTCTTCCGAATATTCATTATTTAGTAAACTATTAAATTCAGGATATAATTCGTTGGATACACTGATATGATCTATCCCATCTCCGGCAACATCGAGAAAATGAAGATTATCGTTTGCGTACCATATGTTGTATGGACTGTTCGTTGAACTGGTTTCATCATTATAATCACCCAGCATAATCAAATTATCATCACCATAATGGCTGATCAAGGCATTATATAAGTAATCGCCATCATCCTCTCTCCTTTTCCAATCTTCCGAATAGGCTTTAGCATGAATATTAATAAAATTGACCACCTCACTCTTGCCATCCACGGAAACAATGGCTTCCATAAAATAGGGTAACCTACCACTACTCCAAAACGTGCTTGCAGTTCCATCGTACCCTTCAATGGATTGCGTAGAATTATCCTGATAAACATCACCAAACATGGCGAACCTATTTATCACTCCCACTGTGTTTGTATTAAAAATATAACACACACATTGCGAAGGAAAATCATTAGAGGGCGTATTCCACGAAAAGCTGTACCTGTCGGAAACAATGCCCCAATATTTGTTTTCCGATGATTCGGTGTTTAATTGTTCGATCAGCTCGGTTAAGAAATATCCGTTTACTTTGTCGGAAACCACTTCCTGAAGGGCATACACATCCGCATTCATGGCTAAAATCTTGTCACTAACATAAGTTAACTGTTCCTCAAAGGTTCTCGCATTACTTGATTTATAAGGAGCTCCAAACCATTGCAGATTCCAGGTAACCACATCCAAGGTTTTATCCTTTCCCAAAGTATTAGCATCCTGTGGGTCCGAATTTGCAATAACCGAGGTGATGTAAAAACATAACAGAAAAGAAGTGGACATCCACTTGAACAGACTTCTTTTGGCTGATAATATATTATGTAACAGTATCATCATAATCATTAATTTAGCACTACAAAATTACAACAATAACAACATAATACCTTAAGATGGCCTTATGAATTTACGTGAAACTGTTTTTAATCGAAAAAAAAATATCCTCTAAACTTTTTAATTACCAACACCTTTCAATTACCTTCCTGATATATTAATACAATACTTACAACCCCAAAAACCGTCCAATCGGTCGAATATGTTCCGAATGCAACAAACAAGAAATCAAAAGAAAATTTGCAATTACGACAAATGTCGTATATATTTGTACGACAAGAGTCGTAACAAATAAAGAAGATGGAAAAGATAGCACCTACAGCAGCGGAATTGGAAGTTTTAAATATCCTATGGAAGACAGAACCATTAACCGTAAAGGAGATTCACAAGTTAATATGCAAAACTAAAGATGTTGGTTATACCACCACATTAAAGATCATGCAAAAAATGACTGCAAAAGGACTGTTGAGAAGGGAACCCAATGGAAAAAGCCACCTGTACTTTAGCAATTACGAAAAGGAAGAAACCAGAGGACGTTTGCTGGATCGTTTTGTGGATTCCGCGTTTGGAGGGTCTGCCAGTTCATTGGTAATGCAGTTATTGGGTAATAAAAAGACTTCGAAAGAAGAATTGGATGAGATAAAACAAATTATTGAACAAATGGAAAATAAATCATCTTTGAAATAGAACGATAAATAATTCATTTCGTTCGCCTAAAAAAACACGAACTTACACTTTACTCATTTCAACTTAACCTGATTTGTCATGAATTCAATGCAAAGCATATTTTCACCAGCCATAACTGAAGCCCTTGGATGGACAATTATTCATGCGTTGTGGCAAGGATTTATTATTTTAATCGGTTTACTTATTCTATTGGCCTTATTAAACAGACACAGTGCCCAGGTAAGATATTTTATCTCGTTTACCGCATTGGTTATATTTTTGGGCTGGTCAGTCTCTACGTTTGTACACGCTTACAGTTATGCGCAGGAAAAGCAAATGCTTAAAAGCGAGTTATTAAGCAACCCAAATTATTTTAAAAATGCAAATCAAAACATGGGTCAGGAAACAACAGCATCTGTAATGACCTCAAACTACAACATTAAATTAGTGAAGGTAAGAGCCTGGTTCCAGCGAAACTTTCCCTTATTCTTAAGCATTTGGCTTATTGGAATAGGACTATTCACGGTCAGGCTGCTTGGAGGATTGGCCTATAACAGGCGGTTACGAACCCTTCAACTCCTTCCTTTTGAAGAAAAATGGATGGAAAAATTAAAAGGATTTGCTACTATTTTAAATATTTCAAGAGAGGTCGAAGCGTATAAATCGCCTCATACCACTACTCCACTTACACTTGGATTTTTAAAACCTATCATTCTATTTCCGGTTAGGGCATTCTCCGGTTTAACCGATAAAGAAATAGAAGCCATTATTGCACATGAACTGGCTCATATCGTACGTAACGATTACTTGTTCAACATTATTCAATCGGTCATTGAGATCTTATTCTTTTATCATCCCGCCGTCTGGGCTATTTCGAAACATATAAGAGCAGAGAGGGAGCATGCATGCGACGATATCGCCATTATTATTACGGGCGACCAGGTTACCTATGCCAAAGCGCTTACCCAAGCTCATATTTTCAGTTATCAGCAAGAGAATCTTTCAATGGCCTTCAGTAAGAAAAAAGGAAGTTTGTTAGAAAGAATTAAACGTATTCAAAAGCGAAGAGTTATGAAAACAAATATTTCAGAAGGTCTTATAGCGGCCTGTATTATCATCAGCAGTATACTGTTGGTTTCGTTTTCAGTTGGGAATCAGTATAACGAGAGTATTTATCCTGTAAACCAAAATAAAGAAGCCGTAAAGGAAGCGGTTACACCCAATCCACCTGCAACACCATTGCCTCCCCAAAAAGCAAAAGCACTAAAAGATAGTATTTTGCAAGAAGTTGAAAAAAACGTGGAATTGGCCAGGGAAAAAGAAGAGTTGTCGGAGGAAATAGAACGAGCCATCGAGATAGCACTTTCGGAAAAAGATCAATCACTTTCCTCCGAGATAATGCAAGAAATTAATCTCGCATTACAAGAAATCAACTTCGAACATATTCAGGCTGAGCTCAAGGATGCGCGAATAGAAATTGATGCAGCCATCAGCGAAATAAATTCCGATTCTATCCAAAAAGAAATACGAGCAGGCCTCAAAGTAGCCAGGGAAGAAATAAGACAGGCTATAAAGGAAAACAAAAAGACCATGAAGGAAATACAAGATATGGAAGATGTCGAAGCCATCACCGAGCTATCATTGGAAGCTGCAGAATCGGGTTTGAAAATAGCAGCTGAAGTGCTGAAAAATATGGATATTGAAGCGATTGTTGAAACCTCGTTGGAAGCGGCCAATGTAGCCATTGAGTTGGCAGGTCGACAAATCAAAAACATGAACCTAGACTCCTTGATTGAAGCAGAGATAGAAATGGAACTGAAAGCTGCCGAACGGGAAATTGAAGGAGAGGAATTACGCCGGGAAAGAGAAGATATTGTAAGAGAAAAAGAACAGCTCAAAAAGGAAATGGAAGAGCTAAAAAAGGAAATGACACAAAGGAAAAAAGAACTCAAAAAAGAACTGAAGGAGATGGAGAAGGAGCAAAAAGATTAGTCGACCGCCTGCAGAAAATTAGCCATTGGTCATTGACTTAAAACTTGTTGTAAATATTAACCAGTAAAAGAGCCCAGCCCACAATCAGCAACAGCCCGCCCAATGGAGTAACGGGGCCCAACCAGCTCAATGAAACATTCCAAGCCTTACTCATGGCTAAAAAATAAATGCTCACCGAAAACAAGAAAGTACCCATTATAAAGGACCACGCCATCATGTTTTCCATTTTAGTAGAAAACGAAAAATAAAAACCGACCAGTAACAGCACCACGGCGTGGTACATTTGATATTTGACACCGGTTTCAAAACTTTTTAAGGCTTCTATACCCAATACTTTTTTTAAGGCATGTGCCCCAAATGCACCTAAAACAACCGATAGCAGACCATAAGATGCACCGATCAACAGAACTATTTTCTTCATTAACGCACCTATGGATTGGTTTCTTTATACGAATTTATAATTCCCTCCGCTTTCTCAAAATCGGCCTCATCCACAAATAAATCGGCATTGCCCGGCAAACCGGAACCAAAACCTGCACTCGCAGCCTCTTCAAATTCGTTTTTAACTAAACACTCAATTCCTGCATCTACCAAAAGATCTTTGTAAATTGCAATATCAACCCTATGTCCATATATGACCTTTTTCATCTCCCAATAATTTTTATAGTTAAGTAAAAATAAAATTCCTCTAGTTCATTTTTAAGGTATGTTATTTATTTGATATATGCAAAAGCAATGCGATGGAGTCTATCTAACTTTTTACGATAAATTAGCGAATTGATCCTATTCCTTTGTATTTTTGCCAATATTTTACCCGTAACGAATGCAAAAAGAATATACCACAGGTAGCTGTTTCACTAAATTTATCGAAGATATAAGTCACATAAAATTACCAGATAAATTCACGTATCCATTTTACTATGAACCGCACGCATTGTGTGTTAAGGCAGCCAATCAACTACAACACCTCCTCCTCACCCAAAAAAAATGGCATCACGATTTTGGCCTGGATCATTTTGTTGAGGGAAGCAATATCGGTAAAATGTTTGGTGTTTTGGTGGTTCAAAAAAAAGATGGACAACTAGGTTTTCTATCTGCGTTTAGCGGTAAGCTGGCTGAAACAAACCATCTCCCGGGTTTTGTACCTCCGATATATGACTTACTGGATAAGGATGGTTTTTTTAAGATTGAGGAAGATCAAATAAGTAAGATCAATCATAAAATTGAAGCACTGGAAAATGATGCTGCATACCTCGAGTGCGAAAAAATTAACATCAACGAAATAGAAAAATCCGAAAAAGAATTGCAAGAATTCCGGCAATTCATGAAAAATGCCAAAAATGCCCGTAAGGACCGAAGAAACATTGGAAAACATGAGCTGAGCCAAACAGAATTTGATAAGCTGGCGGAAGAGCTGAAACAAGAAAGCCTAAAACAACAGTACGATTACAAGCAACTCAAAAAACAATGGCAGGAAAGAATTACCCAAAACCAAAATAAGCTTCGAATATTTACCGACAAAATTGATTCTCTTAAAGAAGAAAGAAAGGAACGTTCGGCTGCCCTGCAGCAAAAACTGTTTGACCAGTACCAATTTCTAAACAAAGATGGCGAAACAATGGGTGTTAGTGAAATATTTGCCAATACTTCGCTAAATGTTCCTCCGGCTGGTGCCGGGGACTGCGCTGCTCCAAAGTTGTTTCAATTTGCTTTTCAGCATAAACTAAAGCCCATAGCGATGGCCGAATTCTGGTGGGGTCAGAGTCCCAAATCAGAAATCAGGAAACACAAAAACTTTTATCCTTCGTGCCGAGGAAAATGTGAACCGATTTTGGGGCATATGCTTAAAGGGATACCTATGGACGAAAATCCCATACAATCACCAACCATCCATGAGGATGAACTGGAAATTGTTTTTGAGGATAAGGATGTATTGGTCGTTAACAAACCGGCCGAGTTTTTATCGGTGCCAGGCAAAGAAACGGGAGACTCCGTTTTTTATAGAATACAGCAAAAATATCCTGAAGCAACAGGGCCATTATTGGTTCACCGTTTAGATATGTCAACTTCGGGATTGATTTTAGTGGCCAAAAACAAGGAAGCGCATAAAATATTGCAAAAACAATTCTTGGACAGAACCGTTCAGAAAAGATATGTTGCGTTGTTAGATGGAATTATAGAACAAGATCAAGGTCTTATCAAACTGCCTTTACGGGTCGATTTAGACGACCGTCCCCGACAATTAGTCTGTTACGAATATGGCAAACGTGCCATCACCAAATTCAAGGTAATCGAAAGGAAGGATGGAAAAACAAAAGTTCATTTTTTTCCTATCACTGGCCGAACACACCAACTCAGGGTTCATGCGGCACATCCCCAAGGATTAAATATGCCTATTGTTGGGGACGATTTATATGGTATAAAAAGCAACCGGTTATATTTACATGCGGAATACCTGGAGTTTAGCCACCCTGTAACCAACGAAAAAATTAAAATAAAAGCGGATGCGGATTTTTAAACTCCTCATCGTATCAAATACCACTAAATGGGTGCTACTTGATAATCAATTTACGCGTAACCGTTTTATTAGCATTGGTTGTCAGTCTTAAAATATAGATTCCTTCCGATAAACCTTCAACGTTTAAATCCCAAAGAGACTGTTGTTGATTTCCAACTATCGATTTAACCTGCGATCCCAAAGAATCGAAAATATCAACCTTCTTAAAGGATTTCAATCCTCCGCTAATAGAAACCTTACCGTGAGTAACGGGATTTGGAAAGATTCTGATATTTTCAAGCACATCAGTACCGACTACCTCTGTTGAAGTCAATAAAGTAACAGTAATAGTCCCCATTTTATTTCCATTGATAGGCGGCCCATTAATCATTAATATATTCTGAAAAGGATTCGTAACCATATCGCCAGAAGTGTAATCTGTTCCGCTGTCAGTACCTGCATCGTAGGCAAATATGTCCATGGTAACTGATTCTTTCCACGCTCCCTCAGCGTCCAACAAGTTAAAGCTGTTCAATGCTATAAACCAGTCCGGACTTGGTGCAATCATGGAAACCAAGGTCAGCAAAGGAAAATCCTCACTTACCTCTAACATGGAAATCATCATATCTCCGGTTGCGCTCTCTAAATTAGGCCCGTCGATATATTGATCCGCCTCGCCACTTGATATGGCAGTATTTACTTCACCATTAAATACAGTATTATTCCCTAGTTCGGCCACGCCTTTTAGCCCTGGCGACGCTACACTTCCTATTCCCACAAAGGTGTTGGCTGATTTGTGTGTGGCCCCCACCAGCTTCGACCAATGTGCGTTTCCAGGCACACTGGTATGGTGCGTTTCGTTCCAAACACTTGTAAAGGTAACATCATAAGTGGCAGCAGACTGACCTACAACCGGTGCTATTGAAAGCACTATTAACAAAACAGTAAAAAAGGTAAAAGCTTTCATAGTATGTTGTTTTAAAAATAATTGGTCGCATTAACATGAAAACACTGACAGTTTACGATGTTATTTCAAGTATTAATTCAGTTGTTCATCCTTTGCCATACAGCTCTTGAAATATCATATTTTTTATTGGTATAATTTACGAAACGCAAATTGTTAACTTCGTTGTTTGATATATAGGAGTATCCTTATTGCTTTGCCTGCACGTTGATAGTGTTTTGCAACCTGGTATACGTTGCTTTACCACAATTTAATATCTTGTCCTTATTTGAAAACAGATGTAAATAATAGAATTGCTAATTAAACTCTTTGATAGGCCCAATTAACACCTCTTTGGTAACATCCATTAAAGCCCGAATATCACCTTTGTATTTTGAAGTGTCTATGCAGGGATTTATAGTAAGATTCACTTTCCCGGGCAGTACATTAAAAGTCCCCCCTCCGTATACTTTATGGGTATCTTTTATCGTTACCGGAAGAATAGGTAGCTCAAGTGCTTCGGCCATTTTAAAGGCTCCGGTTTTAAAAGGCCTAACGCTGTTACTCCCGCTCCGGGTTCCTTCAGGAAAAATAACCACCGAAGTTCCGTTTACCAGTTTATTTTTGGCTTCCTTTATGGACTCGAAGGCAGCTTTGGGTGAAGACCGGTCGATGAAAATATGCCCCACTTTAGCACTGGCCGGCCCTATAAAGAAAGCATGGCGAAGTTCTTTTTTCATCACCCATCGGAAATCGATACCCAGAAACCCGTAAAGCGCAAAAATATCATAGGCACTCTGATGGTTAGCTACAATTACATACGACTGTTCCTTCTTAATATTTTCTTTACCCTCCACTTTTACACGCATCGGTGTAAAAAACGCAACAGTTTTAGCCCACATCACACCACTTAAGCTTCCTGCCCCGGGTGAAATAAGTACCGCAAGCAAACCGGCCCCAATCGAAAAAACAATACTTGCAATCGCAAATACAGGGATAAAAATAATCCACTTATAAACCTGGTAGAAGAAGTTTCCGATAGCATTCATGTTCAAATAAGTATTAAGATGTAAGGATCAAGTATAGAGGCCTTTCAAAATCTCCCTTACTCATTTTTCGTTACTTTACACTTAAATTATTCTAGTTCACTTAAAATTTTAATGGCCTCGCCCCTATGATTACCACAAAACTCAGGCTCCGCTTTGAATCCACCGCAAACATCAGGTCGTTCCTTTTTGCCAAACAATTCGCATTTGAAATCATGAGTTAAATGCGCACAAGCCACTCCCGCTGGTTTCCCGTCTGGCATTTTAGGCAAAGGCGATGATATTGAAGGAGCTATGCAACAGGCCGCACATCCTACTCTACAATCCATAATTTTTGACCGCAAAAATATATTAATTTATTTTGACAACAATATCATACCATCTTAAAAAATATTAGAAATGGTATTTGGCCAAAATGTATTTTGCAAAGTTTTTCGAACGGTCGCCATAAACAGATGAGTAACGCTAAGAGAACAATAGTATATTTGCTCCTGAACAAAATCATCAACCATGAAATTCGAAACAAAACTGGTCCCTGGCAAATTGATAAAGAGATACAAGCGATTTTTAACGGATGTACAATTGGAAGATGGGTCGGTGGTAGTGGCGCATTGCACCAATTCGGGAAGCATGAAGACATGCATTGAGGAAGGAGCTCCCGTTTATCTTTCCCGCGCCGCAGATCCTAAACGAAAAACCAAATTTACCTGGGAAATGATTTTTATCAACAACCATTGGATTGGCATCAATACAAGTATCCCAAACCAACTTGTTTTTGAAGCCATCAGAGACCATACAATTACCGGTATCGACCAATATTCAAACGTAAAAAGGGAAGTTCAGTTCGGAGATAGCCGTTTTGATGTTTATGCCGAAAATGAAACGGAAAAATGTTTTATCGAAGTCAAGAACGTGACCATGAAGGTTGGTAACAAAGCCCTGTTTCCGGATGCGGTAACTACCAGAGGACAAAAGCACCTGAAGACACTGATCGAAGTAAAAAAGGCCGGGATAAGAGCTATTATGTTTTATGTGATTCAAAGACAAGATATCGACTCCTTCGGAGCGGCAAAGGAAATAGATCCCGACTATGCTTTGGCCTTAAAAGAGGCATATGAACATGGTGTTGAGATATTTCCATATATAGCAGAAGTAAGTCCAGCAGGTATTGAGTTAACACAGAAACTATCTTTTGAAATATAACCGAAGATACCAACGGCAAATGCCGCAAATCCTATCCTAATCTGTTATAATTAAAGCGGGAATAAAACCGAAAAAACCGGTCAACATGATCCAAATCAATGAATAAATTCCATAAGGTTTTTGCCGATAATACATCAAGAAGCAATAAAGAATTGTAAAAAGCACATTTGTGACGAGAACCCCAACTTTTGCGAAATGTATAATAGGACTTACATACTTCGAATTCGGGGACGTAAAAGATATTTCGAACGGTAAACCATATGATAAAACATAATCCGTCGAAGGTGGAAGCATCAGAGAAATGCTGTCAACCAGCTGCTTACTTTGAGCTTCTAAAGCATAGGACTCCTTGCCCAACGATGAAATTACACTCACTGTCCAAAACAAAGGATTAGCCATAACCGTTAAACGATCCGTATCTAAATCGAATTTTGGGGTTTTAAGCTCCTGAATCCTATAACCATCCGTGGTGATAAGGTACATTCTGTTTTGATCGTCGAACATAAAGGCGTAAAAACTTTTATCTTCAGGTTCCATTCTCACTATATATGCCACCTTCATATCTTTGGGCAATCCTATATTCTTGAGCATCGGTTTGCCACGTACCATTTTTAAATGAAAGACCTGGCCTATATTATCCAGAATTAAATAACCTTCATCATAGGCTTTTCGGGTAAAACTGCTCCCATACACTTCTCTGGCCGGAAATACAAAATCACTATGCACAAAAGCTTTCATAAATAAATCGCTTTTTTTGCGGATCACCATATTGGTTTCAGGGTCAATAAACTCGATTTTACTATTTATACGGAATACATCTCCAGGCATCTTCAACTTTACCCTTCCAGAAGAAGACTCCAGCAAAGAATAAAGAGGAATACCAGGGCTTCTTTTTTCCGTTGGATTATAGCTTAAATAAAATATTTTCTTTCTTGCCTCTTTTCCATTAACTGCCTTCCCGTTAATACTTTCGGGAAACCTTGTGTCGGATAGAAGTTGCTTGATATAAAACATGGGTAAAATACTATCGAACTCCGATTGTGTATATATCATACCTGTATTGACATTCTTACGGACAGTATTATGCTTCCCTCTAACATCAATAGTGCAAAAGGCTTTCTCAACAGAACTATAACATGCAAACGGAAGATCCATACTTTTGTCTGTCATCAGATGATAGATCCCCGGTATTATCCATGCCAAAAGCAGAGTGGACAGAATTATAATCGTATATTTTATTATTTTCATTCCTAAATCTCCCGATACATTAATTATGTTTGCCCTGCTTAAAGCGGTAAACCGACAAAAAACCAAACGGAATTACAATCACTGTTAATACCAGGAGCAACCCAATAACAGGTTCTTGTGCAGCCGGTAAGCTTGAAATAAAACTCAACTTCACGGTGCCTGCTCCTATCAGCACATTAAAAACCCTTCTGGACCAGGTAGGTTCCAAACAAATCATGGCCACAAATGAATAAGCAACCAACCCTGCAATATACCATGGTATAGACGTTACAATATAATTGACCATTATTTCTAAGGGAAAGTTTATTCGTGTAAAAACGATTATTCCTATGTTATCAACCGTAAAAATGAACAACAACACCCCCAATCCATAACTATACATTAAGGCTATGATTCGATTTTCGTTCAGCGGCAAATGCAATGTAAGTTTAATACGCTTTTGAATCATTTCAGGTATATACTGCGCAAGACCTAGACACAATCCTGCCGCCAGCGGATAATATTTCATATCGGTATACGCAAACTGCTTACGATTAACTATCACATCTATCAGGTGTTCCATTCCGACAAACCGAAAGGAACGTCCCAGTTTCAAGAAGGTATAAGTCAATAAAATAATTCCAACCCCAAAAATGCCCCAAACGAAAAGCTCGGTTTTCTTCCATTCCTTATATAGCAGTGCTTTTTCCATAGTTTAATATTTTCCGGTTAGGCCGATAAAGGCTTCCTCCAAAGTAAGCCATTCTTCTTTTATTTCTTTTATATTTAAATTACGTTCCTCCGTTATTTTTCTAAGTTCGTTCTGCCCAAGCATGGTATAAACTTCAGTTCTGCCTTTTATGGTAACAGGATGTAACAATTCGGGAAACCCGTTTAACATAAAGGGTTTATCGCAAGCAAAACGAAAGCGACGAAACTTTGACAACAGTTCGCGCACAGGCATTTGCAGAATAATTTTTCCATAGTCCATGATTAAACAATCGTCAATCAGCCGCTCCATATCCTGGATAATATGCGAGGTAACAAAAACTGTTTTATTTTCGGAACGGGCATATTCGCTAAGGTAATCAACAAATAACATACGATACCCTGGATCGAGTCCCATGGAGAAATCGTCCAAAATCAGCAGTTCCGGGTCTTGCGCCAGGATAAGCCCCAGTGCCACTTGCGATCTTTGTCCACACGACATCTGCGAAAGCTTTTGTTTTACATTGATGGTAAGTAGGTTCATCAATTCATAATATCTGTCTTTTTTCCACTTAGGATAAAAGGCAGAGTAGAACTTCTCAATTTCCCTAATGGTCATAAAAGAATATTGAACATGCCCTTCAATCAACAACCCCACCTTTTGCTTGGTTCCTGGAGACAGCCTGGAAGAATTCTCACCAAACATCAAACATTCCCCGCTCCGGGGTTTTAGATATCCGTTTAATATGTTGATGGTAGTTGTTTTACCCGTTCCATTTTTCCCTAGTAATCCTACGATTCTTCCCTCCGGAACGTTAAAATTAAGGTTTTCGTATATACAGCGCGAACCATAAAAATGCGTCAGGTTATTGCATTCGATAATGTTGTTCATAGTTTAGAAATTAATGCCCACATTAAGCTGACAACTATTAAACTGAATAAGGTCTGAATTTTGATTAGAATATTCTGCGGATAAATTTAACGCTTTCTTTTCTGCAATATTAGTTGTATACTTTATCGATATAAAATAGTTTGAATAATCGGCTGTTTTATATTTCCAATTGGGTAATATTAGTGATTCTTTTATGGTCGATTGTCTTATATCGGAATTCCCCTGTCCGTCCGGTATACCTATAATTTCTTTATTACCAAATAAATACGAGGCATATCCCAAAGAGCACTCCAGATACGAATGTCCAAACAAAACTTGAATCGAAGGTTGAACTTTCCAGCCGGTCCTTTGCCAACGCATTTCGCTACTGCTTAGGTATTCCTCTTTAAACTTTTGTTTTTCGATGTGCGCTCGTCCAAATACCATGATCTGATCACTTATATTTGAAGATAAAAAAGCAGATAAGTGCAGGTTTAGCCTATTGAGCGAATAGTTATCACTCTCCGTCAGAAGGCGCTTATCGCTTGTATCCGTTTCTTCATTAACTATGATGCTTTCATATACACGTTCCGTTCCAACTCCATTGGTAAAATGGGCCAATCCATCAAACTGCAAAAACAAATTCTCATATTGTTTTGTCCAACCTAACTTCCCGATTAAAAAATGTTGCTTATAAATACTGGGGTACGTATGCGCAAAATACTGTTCCGTATTACTATTGAGCCACTTAAGAGTATAAAAAAGTCCTTCCTTTTTAACCGGAACGAATTGGACACCGGCCTCAATCGCATTTGAGGAATAATCCGTTTCAAGGTAGGCGTTTGTGCCGGAAAAGACATTATCGTAAAACCCGAGTCCTTCCAGAAAATAGAAATAATCTTTTTCGTTATCACCGCCGTAAATTCGCATGTTCAAATTTTGCTCATAACGGTCAACTCCCACATGAAGTCCCAACCTGTACTTTTTTACACGGAACGAAACGCCAGGTTTAATACTTATAATTGAGGTATTGGTTTTAGGTCGGGGATCATTTTTCCTATAATGTATTCTAGCCAGGTAGGATCCTTCAATGCCCCACGAGAAAATATCATACTTCCGTTCGATCCCTCCTTTAAAAAAATATTCTTCATGATAACTTGTTCCTCCTGTAGAATCGGCAATTAGATAAGGCCCAATTCTCCCGGAATAATTAATATTGTTCCAAGTTACATTATCTTTTGATCCGTTTTGATAATATACCTCACTATAAAATGTAAAGCTTTCCTTTTTAGTGTAACTATGTATTGCCAAGCGATATTTATTTGTTTTATTTCCTTTTTGTACGTTATATAATTTTCCATCCTCATTATAGTAATAGCTGCCCCCCATGGTTTTAACGTTTACTTGATGCAATCCATCCATTAAGGCGGGGTTAGCGAACTGTGTTGAATCCATTGCCTTGTTCCAAAACGAAACATAAGCCAAATCCTTTACCTGCTGACCCTGTATAGAAATACAGACTATTCCAAGAATAGCGCGAATGATATAAGCAATATTTTTAGGCATGTTATAAACCCGGCATAGGAGTTACTGTAGTTTCAAAATCCACTGCGGAATTGTTTGTATCCATATATACTTTTCTTCCGTTTACTTCCCTGGCCACCTTTCTGCGCACGCATTTGCCATAGCGTTCGTCTCCCTCATCGCCGCAATGCGTATAACTTGCATCAAGTGCCGGAGAAATGACCTTTAAACTAAAGCTACTAGGCGTACTCATTTCAACCGCATCTATAATTACATCGTTGGGAACTTTATAACGAATCAAAGGTTTACCGATAGCTGTTTGGCCTTCAATGACATTATTGGTTAAAAAATCGTCCATTGCACCCTCCTGTTTAAAAATAATATACGATTTTAAACCTCTGTTATGCGGTGTCCAAATGGTTTTAGAAGAAGAGTAACTCTTAATCAAATTTTCCACTTCAGGCACATCCGAATCTAAACTATGATCATCCCACCATTCAAAATCGGCCATCGTCAAATCAAATGAATTAGGATTTTCTGTCGTGTGATCAATTCCTAAATCAGCCAATATAATGGTTTCGCCTGGTTGCACGGGGTATGTGGTTCCATCTCCCGGAATAGTGTAGATATGGTTTACCACAAATGCTTCATCCCTGCTAACAATTGATTCCCAATCATAAACATCCGAAGAAGTAAGCACATGTGACTCACTGAGCGATATTCCATCGGCATATAACACTTCATCGGAATTGTTGACTATAGAAAAATATTTGTCGCTTCGATAAGACTTGTCCTCCGGCGTTCGCGAACCGGTAAAATATAATTCCTTAAAAACCCATGTGTTGCTATTAATACTCACAGACAATTCTAGAGAGAGCGATTGAGATTTTCCGACTATACTTAAATTCTCTTGTGTACCTACCAGGTTTGCTGTAGTTGTAAATGATTCGCTACCAGCAATGGTTGTGTATTCTTTTTCTGCGAAAGCAGAAACATTATATACGCCTTCGGGTATTTCAATCTCCCATTCTCCCTCTGTACCTGTTAATCCATCATAAACTTTACCTGAGTTTTGATTTATTAGACTCAACGATACTCCATCCTTATTTACACCACCTAATTCGTCTGGGAAAGAAACCTCAACGCTTAGCATAGTAACAGGCGTTTCTTGGTCCTTACAAGAAAAGAATAATAAAACCGACATCAGTACAAAACCTACACATCTCAACTTATTCATAATTTTATTTTATTTTATTTTATATTTAATTTCTGCTCCAAAATAAGGGCTTTGGGGTCCGAATGCGGAATTAGTACTTCTTTGATAGTATTTACCATTATTGGATGTATATGGCGTATAATAACCCAAAAATCGATTTACATAAAACGCAATTTTAATCCTATCACCTATTTCTTTAGTCATCTTCATATGCAAATCCATTGAAAAGGGAATGGTTTGTTTTTGATAAAATATGCTTGAGTAACTTCTATTAAGATGCCTTAAAACATAATCCTGTTCATCTCCTTCGAGATATGGATATTGCTGGCCCTTTTTATCAAAATAAAATACCGGATGTTCCAACCTATAGGTCCTTTCATAATCTGAATACCAGATTAACTGTGCATTAATCGTGTAAATCAACCTTAACAAGGGTATATGCGTATCAAATCTCACATTACTATTAAATTGTCCCTTTTTCAATCCTCCGATATTATAAACCCCTACATATGGGTATTCTTCATTATTCAAGATAACCGAAGGACGGGACTGCACCAATTCTGATGTGCCATACTCCGTTTTAAACCAGGCTCCGTTAATACTTATATTTGTTTTTAAAGGATTTATCTTTGGGAACTCAATACTATATTCTACACCTTTTTTATCCACTAACGCCGCATTATTGTCAATGTCAATATAATAAAACCCAGTATCTTTTTCAAAAGTAAATTCATTTAAACCAGGTGGTTCTGTCAGCCCCTCAGAGGAAACAGAAGATGCATCATACTTATTATAAATTAGTGCATAATAATTATCATTGCTTGAATAACCGCTTGTGCTACGCTCATGAAAAACAGTTGACTTTAGTTTAAAATTGTTCCATTCAATCCTTAATGACAATTCTTTCTTTTTGTTTCGGGAAGGTTTTAATGCATAGTTTGTTCTATCCATAATATAGGTACGAGTGTAAAGTGTCCTCAAATCGGGATTTTGCGAAAAATAGTTTAACTCTATAATATCAATATAAACAGGATAGGTGTACATCAGATAACTCATCGGAAGTTTTGTGTGATTTCCGTATCCTGCACCTACCCATATGTTCAAACCATTATTTATCCATTTGATCTCAGGTAATTTAATGTTTAAATTTAAACGCGGATCTATATAAATTTTTCCTTTTATGGAATAGTCTTCGCTTAAATTAATGAGTTGATTGCTCCGAACACCTATTTGGTTAGTAAACTCCCAATTTCCTAATGCTAACATTATTTTATCCTCGGCATAATAAAACATTTTTTGGAGAGCCGGAATAGATCTAAAATCTCTGGGCCTACCGGTTAATGTTCCGACGAACGGTGGCCGTGAAGAATCGTAAGTTTCCCCTTTCCCATTGTTTTTAACCGAAGTATAACTCCCCCCGAGGTTGAGCAAATGGGACATTCCTTTTGTATATAATTTCTTACTAAATTCAATATTAACAAATACATCCACCGGTTTACCCTCAATTTGCAAATCGGCTTGGTACTGGCTTGGCAAATAAATCCCTTTTGAAACTCCTTCTGTGGTGGAAATTGGTTGGGGAGTGGGACCATTTAAGGCAATAAATTTATCTCTGACAATTTTATCCTGCGTTTGTGAGGCAGAAAAATTAAAAGCCAACTTATCCAGCCATTTGCTGTTGGCATAATATGCTGCCTGTAAGCTGGCGCTTATCTTCTTATAGTCACTATTAAACAAATCATTTACCCCGGAATTAATTTCCGGATCCTCTTTTTCTTTGTCCAATGTATTTATTAAACTCACACCTATTTTTGTGGTAAGTGTTTTATTATCAATAATAAATTTCCTTTTATGTCGCAAGGACGAGGTTATTCTTTGATAATTATTTAATGAATTCCTGGGATCGGATACATAATTCAAATAATCAAAACCTATATTTAACACGCCCCCTTTTTTAGGTAATGCGATCCCTTTTCCAATGGCCAGTAGTTTATTATTTATATCCGTTTTTGCCCTAACTTCCAACGGACTTACTCCTTCTTTACGTTGTATTACGACTACTCCGGAGGTAAGGTCTCCATACTTCGCCGAAGGTATACCTGTAATCACTTCAACACTCTCTATTTCATCGGTACTAAACTGCCTCAAGTCTAAACCGTTAGCAGTTGAAGTGTTTTGGGAAATACTAATATCGGTACCGTAAGGTTGCTGCATATTCCCATCATCCGAAATTGGAATACCATCAATAACTATACTTGTTCCGATAGCTGTATTATTATCCGAATCTACTTGCCTTATGCTAATGTAATTGGGTTGTGATAAATCTGGCTCTTCAATTAAGTTACCGGGAAGTAGTTGCAGTAGGTCACTTAAACCCGATGGCTGAATATGCTGAATGGCGGTTTGCTTGATTTTATAAGAAGAATACAAATCAGAGTTTACGTTTGCAATGACTTTTATATCGGGCAACGAAAGACTTGTGGGTTTAAGTTTAATAAATATCCTTTCCTCCCGATTAACAAAAATAATGGTATCCAATTCCTCAAACGAGAGACTACTGAATACTAATTTAACATGTTTCGCACAAGGGGCTGTAATTTTAAACATACCACTTTCGTTACTCATGCTCCCCGAAATACCGTCCTCTATCTGTATGGCGCAATAAGGTACTGGTTGATTTGTCTCTGAATTTACCAATTCACCAACAATAGAACAGGCACCTTGAGCGAATAATCCATCGCTCAGAATGCCCGTGAATAAAAATACTATATTTATACCTAACAATATTCGAAAACTCAGCATTACATGCCCAATTTATTTACAAACCTCACAATGAAATAATGAATACACCATAATAGTAAACCGATAACGATCCAAACAGAAATCTCAGATATTTATCTGTTTTTGTATAGCTTTACTTGCCCCAATGTATGGATGTAAAGATAATTAAATATCACTGAGTTAAAGCCAAACGCTTTCTATCGATGCGACAAACCCAACTCTTCGGCAGATATCTCGCGCATTTCCACTTTTCGGACTTTGCCGGTTACCGTGGTTGGGAACTCGTTTACAAACTTCCAATATTTAGGAATTTTAAAAGTAGCAATCTGACCTTTGCAATAGGCTTTTAATTCTTCTTCTGCTATTTGAGTACCGTTTTTTAAAATCACCCAGGCCATCACCTCTTCGCCATATTTAAAGTCAGGAACACCGATCACCTGAACCTCTTTAATGGCATCATGATTATGCAAGAACTCTTCAACCTCGAATGGTGAAATATTTTCCCCTCCCCTAATGATCATATCCTTGATACGACCAACAATTTTCACATATCCATCTTCATCCATTTCGGCAAGGTCACCCGTATGCATCCAGCGTCCTTCATCAATAACGGAGGCAGTTGCTTCCGGATTGTTCCAATATTTTAACATCACCGAATAGCCGCGTGTACATAATTCTCCCCGCGTTCCCCTTGGTGCAATTTTCCCTGTTTCCGGGTCTATGATTTTTAACTCTATATGGGGATGTACCTTACCAACAGTAGCACACCTTCTGTACTCATTGTCGTCGACGAAGGTTTGCGTGCTTACCGGCGATGTTTCGGTCATACCGTAACAGATCCCTACCTCCTTCATGTTCATTTGTTCGCGGACGGCCCTCATGGTGGATTCAGGACATGATGCCCCGGCCATGATTCCTGTACGCAACATCGAAAAGTCAAATTCCTTGAATCGTGGGTGGTTCAACTCGGCAATAAACATCAACGGAACCCCGTACAGCGAGGTACATTTTTCGTCCTGAACCGTTTGCATTACCACCTCGGCATCAAATGCTTCACCTGTCAACACCATACATGATCCATGTGTAATACAGGCCAGATTGGCCAGTACCATACCGAAACAGTGATAGAGAGGAACCGGAATACAGACTTTGTCCGTTTCTGTGTATTTTAATCGCTCACCAATAAAATAACCATTGTTCAAAATATTATGATGCGATAAGGTAGCTCCCTTGGGGAATCCCGTTGTACCCGAAGTATATTGAATATTGATGGGATCATCGAACTGAAGTTCATCTTCAATAGAGTTCAACTCTTCAGTTGTGATTTTTTTACCCGCCCCCAACATAGTTTGCCAATCATGGTCAATAACCACGATATGTTTCAGGTAGATACATTCGGCACGTACTTCATTCAGGATTTCAATATAATTGGTCTTTCTGAACCCTTTGGACATGATCAACAGACTAACCCCGGACTGTTTCAGGGCATACTTCAGTTCAGACGCTTTATAAGCCGGGTTGATATTTACCATAACTGCCCCAATGCGGGCAGTAGCAAATTGAACCAACACCCACTCAAATCGGTTTGCCGACCAAATACCTACCCGGTCACCTTTTTTAACACCATAGCTCAAAATACCTTTGGCTACTTCTTCCACATCTTGCCAAAACTCTTTATAGGTAGCCCTGTAATTTTGATAGGGCACTGACAACGCTTCGCATTCCGGAAATCTTTCAACTGTTTCTTTTAGCTTTTCTGCGATAGTAACGCCCAATAACGGTTTATCTGAAGCACCGCTTTCGTATGATAATTTTGTCACGATAAGTAATGTTTGATTTTTAAAAAGGCCATAAATGTAATAAGGAATTTGCAAAACTTGATTAAAATCACGAAATCTTCGCGACTTTAATTCCACTTTATCAAGCATTCATCCAGACCAAAGCGAAAGCGATTAGCGTATATTTTGTGCTTACTAATTTTAAATAATATTCAAAATTAACCTCATGGATGCAATGAACACCCCTACCAAACCGCCAACTACAGCGCCGTTTAACCTGATAAACTGAAGATCGTTCCCCACTTTTTCTTCTATCTGGCCAACCAACTCGGTATCATCCAGCTTTGACAAACTCAGACGCACCATCTCGCCTATTTCGTGATGGTATTTACTAATCAGTTCACTGATGTTTAAGCGTAACCATCTATCTATTTTATCCTGGCTGTTTTTGTCTCCTTCCAGTTCTAGCAGCAGCTTATCCACATTATTTTCAATAAAACCTGAAATTACAGATTCCTTTTCATTTAATTGCTGACTTAGAGACTGCCTTAAATTGGACAAAAGACTTTGAATCATATGTTTCGCATCGGCATTATGAATCAGTTTCTCTTTCCAGCCGTCGACCATTTGTGTGGCTTCCTGGTCGCCTGAGATCAGTTTGTTCGAGAAATGCAAGATGTTATCTTCAACTTTAACACGTATTTGATGCCGGGGATCATTCTTGGCCTCTTCGATGAACTCGTTCATCGAAATCAGAATTTTATCGGTTATTACCTCACTGTCCATAACTCCCAGGCCACCCGCAATACCCAAAAAAATACCTTTAAACAAGCCTTCGCTCTTGTATTCGTCCAATTGCCTCTCTACCAGGTGAAGCAAGGCTAAGCGGGTAGAATTATCGTAAATGGTTTTTTGCGCCGAATCAAGAACCATCATCCATAACTGCTCGTGTTCGCCTTCCCTGATCGATCTTTTAATCCAGTTACCAAGTGGAGCGGATACATTCAGATCTTTTATTTGCTCCCTTAAGACAGATTGGATAAACCCGGCCACCTCAGGGGTGTCCAGCTCTTCGGTTAGTCTACCAAAAGTATCCTTTAAAAAACCGACCACCCGTCTTTTATTCTGAGGTAGGTGCAAAGCCTCAATGACATTTTTAACAATGGAGAATTCGGCAATTTTTTCCCTGATAATGTCCGGTGCCAGCCATTTGTTGGTAACCAGGTCTACCACACCTTCGGTTAGTTTCATACGATTACGAACAATTATATTGGTGTGTTTTTTAACCACCGGGATCGGTATTTCATGGAACAGTGCGCTTACCGCAAACCAATCGGCAAAACCACCGATGGTTGCCGCCTCAAAACCGGACAATAAAATATGCCAGTAGGGATTCACCAAATATTCAAATGAGAGAAGTAATTGTACGGTTATCAACCCAAAGATGGAGATTAGCAAGGAAATTATTCCTATTTTATTTTTATGATTGCCCATTTAATGCAAAGGTTTTGTTATCGAATCCTTAAACCATGTATAATGTAGCAATTATTCAAGTCAAAACCTTTAAATCCGATAAGAAATCACAATGAAATTAACAAATCCTATCCTTCCGGATTCCTGAGGGCAAACCGTTCCGCTCCCGGGTTTTGTTAAGCCGGGGAGTGAATTCTGTCCCGTGCTTTATTTTTCGGGCATTTTGTCATATCCCATCAAAATCATCTACCTTAACGAGGACAAGCCAAAAACCTGTTTGGTTTTTGGCTTGTCCTCGTTAGTCGGCAATATTAACACGCTATCTTTAAAGAAAGTTATATGTTTTTTTCAATCATAACTTGTTCCTTCTTCAAATCAATCATCCGACCAATGACCGTCTCAGTGCCCAAGTCCTGCCCTGATACATTAATCTGTTCAAAGTAATTGTACCACCCGGAAGTTTCCACAATTTCCTGAAACTTCTCCAACAGATCACCTGACGGGAATTTAGTGATCGCAAAGAAATCGTAATCCGCTTTGTAAGGTGAGGAATCATCATTTGTGCCCCACGCATCCACAATTACCCCTTCCGAAATTAAATCGGCCATTGCGGGCCCAATTTGTACCACAAAGTCCTCACGCTTACGCTTTGATAAATCGTACCATGCATCTTTGGCCTTCCAAAATTCAATAAAAATTCTCATACTATCATTGATTAAAGTTAACTGAATGTTCAATAGTGTACAGGGATATGTTTAATCTGTTCCTTATATTTCTATAACAGACTAAGTTTTATTAAGTTCACCGTTTTCTCAAATACTTTTTAGGAATTTTAACACCGTTAGAGTCTCCTGTCCAAACCAGGTTTGCTATCCACCACCTCTCGCTATGGTATACAAGCTGGTAACTGTTAATCCCACGTTCTTCTTTTGATTCCGAATCTTTGGCATAAAAACTTTGAAACACATGCGCTATGCCGTTATATTCATCCACCGCTTTTCCCAATTCATATTCAGTAAACCCCTTTTTGTAATATTCGTCAGATAGGTGTGCTATAAATTCGTCCACGCTAACCGTTTCTATCGGGATAGGATGGTCTTCATCGTGATATACAACCGTCATACGTGCAGTGGGTAAAAACAAGTTCCTGAACGCGTCCCAATTTCTTTCTTTACCTTCCTCTCCTGATATAATGTTCAGTACCTCCTTTACAATGCCTTTGATGGACTTAGTGGGATCAGAGTTTCTGCCCCTTTGTTGTGCTTTCAGCGAAAACGAAATCAGAAATATGACTACAAATACAATTTTTTTCATCTGTTCAGATATAATTTAGATTAGGGATAAGAAACCGAGGCTAATCCTAAGGTTTGTGTTATTCGTGCACTAGGACCATTTTGTTTAAACCCGGATATGTATTAAAGGTACGTAACGTGGATTTAAAATACCATGAAACAAGCGGTTGCTGAAACGAGGCATAACCTGTTCCGATTACTTTCGGGGGCACCACTCCGGTGAGTTGAAGAAACTTTGTGAAATGCCTTGTTTCGAAGTAGTTTAATTGCGTAACGCGATTTCTAATGCATATGGCGGGTAAACCATACAATTAACGATGCTGATCCACCAAAATGGGGTTTCCATCTGGATCCAGTATTACAAAACTTGCCGGCCCTGTTGTTGTTTCATCGGCTTCCGATTGAAATTCAATCCCCTTGTCTTTGAGTTGTTTTTGAATTTCGCGCACATCGGTAAAAGGGTTGACCTCTTGCGCGTTTTTGTCCCATCCCGGATTGAAGGTCAGTATGTTTTGATCGAACATGCCCTGGAAAAGCCCAACCGTTGCACTCCCGTTTTGCATGATCAACCAGTTTTGGTTGATATCGCCTCCAAAAACGGCAAAACCAAGTTTTTCGTAAAATGCCTTGGATGCATGAATATCCTTTACGGCAAGACTGATAGAAAATGTACCTAGTTGCATATGTCATAATTTTATGTGGTAGTAGCTGAACAATGAGGCGGGTACTTTGGTTCGGTCAGTTTAAATTATAAATCCGGGCCATGATCAACCCAATAAAAATACAAGTATCAATCCTTATACTACTGGCACATGGATGCGCCATCTCCATAACATGGTCGGCAATCCAATAACAGTCCCGAAACATTATCTGACGGCGTGGAAATGGACATTAACACCCAAGAAGCGGAAGCCTACATTAGGGTAATGATCCCTGTAAGTAAAGAATAAAAAGGTGACAAACAAGAAAAGATAGGTGACTGTTGCGAAATTCAATCTGACGCTTTAGAAATGAACTCTGACAGTAAAGAAATGGCATCTTACAGTCAAGAAATGACATCTTACAGTCAAGAATCGGCAGGTAGCAGCGACGAAAAGACAACAGTCAACCGCCCGAACCCATATGGATTTCACGAAAAGAGACCTGTATAATACCGGGAGTTGTTTAACAATCAATAACTCCGAAATTATGTATGGCACCCTACGAACTAGTTCAAGAATTATTTTCTAAAATCATATACCGTTAAATTTAAAAATACTAAAACATCATACTCCAGTTCCACTAATCCCATTTATCAACACAATCCAAAGTCTTATCATCTATAACCAGACTTTCATCACATACATGAATAAACGAACGAATAATTTGAATATCTTATTGCTAATCTTAATATTAAATTAAGAAACCATTAAATAGCCTTTTATTCATTAACTAAATTATATTTACCATGAATGCCAGACAACGTAACAAAGTAGCTATGTTCAAGGCTGTCGACAAGGTGTTCAACACCTTTAACACAGAAATAAACTCCATTCCGGCACTTGGGGAACAAGTAAACCTATTCTATGCAACTTCCGGAAAAATACAAGAGGTCTATCAAATCCAACAGGGGCTTTCAAATAGCAACAGCGCTTTAAAAGTAAAAGAGGAAGCGGAATTGATTGAGGCCACCGTTGAAATGGCTGCTGCGCTTTTTGTATATGCACAGATTAACAGCATGCCGGATTTACAAGCCAAGTGTGCCGTAACACCTTCTCAACTCGAAAAAATGCCCGACGAGATGCTTCAAGCTGCCTGCCTCAACATCTACCGGGAAGCTGAAAAACTAAACGGTAACTTAACCGACTACGGGAAAGGGCCTGAGGACATAACTGCGCTTAAAAAGGAAATTGATGATTTTGTCAATATCGTCAGTGCCCCCCGTGCTGCCATAGTAACCCGCTCGCAAGCCACCACCGAACTGGACAAACTGATAAAAGATTGCACCAACCTGCTTACGGATAAAATCGATAAGCTAATGCTTCTTATTCAAAACAAAAACCTAAAGGTTTATAATACTTACAAAGCTGCCAGGGTAATCGTTGACCTAAGAAAAGGAAAAACCATAGTTGAGCAGGAGTAGTTTAACAAATAGCCTATATTAGCTGGTAACAAAAAATGAGGTTTCGTAATCGCTGATGCGTTTTTTTATATTTTGAAGGGAAGGCTGCCCGAAAGGGCAGTCTTTTTTTAGTGGATGAAGAGATGACCATCCCGAATCGTTACTGCTGAATCAACTTGCTTTGAAATGGAATCGGAACCGGAAGGCGCATGAACCATTTATCATGGGGTGTATCATATTACAGCCAGGTATGATATTTTAAATTCAGTTGCGGTCCGATTGTTAGGAATTCATCTCCACAAAACCAAACTCTAACACCCATACATTCAGAGACCTTGCTGACAAAAGTCACAACGTAGTACATTTACCTGTAAACCTCCCAGAAAGTGGGATTATATACCACGGTAGATTAAAAAAAACATCGATTAGAAATATTGCCAAAAACAAAAGCATCCTGTCAATCGGTCAGGATGCCTTTGTTTTTCAAATTCTTTTTGGTTACCTAATAACTTACTGAATTATTTTAGTAACCCAGCAATCACCTATTTTAAAGTGCGTTCAATTGTTTAATCAATTTAATTCTCTCCCTATGTACAATTACGATTGCTAAAGTTACTGCAACAACATAAATAATGCTCATAATGAATGATCTTTAAAAGTGAACAACTAGAAAATGTGATCTCAAAAGTATTAAAATTTTCTTACAATTGTAAAAATATGTAAATATTTTTATTTTTTTGACTATTCTTTGATTATGTTCTAGTCATTAAAAGATCCTGAATACCTTGGCGCATAAAAAGCAATTCCGAAAAATAAATATCATTGATAAAAATCACTCTTTGATTCGGTATCAACAGTAATCTGTAATTATACCGACACATAATAAGGCTTACTTCAAGGTCAAAATGGTATTATAAACCGGATGCTTTATCCATCATTTTGATATACCACTGGTATTAACCCTGATGATGTATTAGAGATACGTAATGGGCATTTAAAATACATACAACAAAGCGTTACTGAAACGAGGCATAACTTGTCCCGATTACTTTCGGGAGCACAGCCCTGTTGAGTCGCAGCAAAGCAGTGAAACCCCTTGTTTTGAAGTAGTTGAATTGCGTAACAGGATTTCTGATGCATATTACGGGTTAAAGGCCATTCCCAGTGGCCATAGCCTGTTGTAAAAGAACTGTGGACTTTTTTCATTAGCTTTGAACACAGAATAAACAGACCATAAACACCATCATCAATGGAACAAGATAAATTGCAGCTTTTAATGAAAATGTTCACGCGCAACACCGGTGAGCAAGTGGAATCTATGAATATGCTACCCGTATCGGGATCGTACCGGGAGTATGTTCGTTTTAAAGGTGGTGGTAAATCCGCATTAGGCGCTTACAACTCCGATAAAAAGGAAAACATTGCTTTTGTCGGATTCTCGGAACACTTTCATGCCAAAGGATTAAATGTTCCAAAAATATTTGAAAACGATGCAGAAAATAATGTGTACCTGTTGGAAGACCTGGGCGATACCACCTTGTTTGATTTTCTGCAGAGAAACAGAACCGAGGACGAATTCTCGGAAGCGCTCATAGAAATATATAAAAAGACCATTGAAGAACTGGTCTTGTTTCAGCTCAAAGGAACCGAAGGACTGGATTTTGAATTGTGTTACCCTCGAAAAGCCTTTGACCGGCAGTCGATGCAATGGGATTTACACTACTTTAAATATTACTTTTTGAAGCTGGCCCAGGTGCCGTTCGACGAGCAAAAATTAGAGGAAGACTTCCAGTGTCTGATGGATTTCTTACTGGAAGCAGAACATCACTATTTTTTATACCGCGATTTTCAGTCCCGTAATATCATGGTAAAAAGTGGCGAACCCTGGTTTATTGATTATCAGGGAGGTCGTAAAGGTGCGCTGCAATACGACTTAGCATCTCTTTTGTATGACGGCAAAGCCGATATTCCTGTCGACTTGCGCGAAATGTTATACAACCATTATATCCAGACATTAAAAAAACACAAGGAAGTAGATGAAGCATCTTTTAAGAATCACTTTTTAGGTTATGTGTACATCCGGATTATGCAAGCTATGGGAGCCTATGGATTTAGAGGGTTTTACGAGAAAAAGGAACATTTTTTAAAAAGTATTCCGTTTGCACTTAAAAACATTACCTATCTGTTGACCAACCATCCTTTGCCCATAAATATGCCGGAACTCAACACGGTACTGGATGCATTGACCCATAACGAAAAACTATTAAGAATCAATGCACTGACGGTTACAATCAATAGTTTTTCGTACAAAAGAGGAATCCCCTACGATATGAGTGGTAACGGAGGGGGTTTTGTATTTGATTGCCGGGCCATCCATAACCCGGGAAGATATGCAGCATACCAGCACGTAACCGGGAAAGACGAATCCGTTATTAAGTTTTTTGAAAATGAGCCTGAGATGGAAGAATTCCTGGGAAGCGTATTTCCCTTGATATCAAAATCGGTTGAGAAATATATTTCCAGAAACTTTAAACATTTGATGGTAAATTTTGGTTGTACAGGAGGTCAGCATCGATCGGTATATAGTGCTGAAAGAATGGCCAAATATATTCGGGAAAATTATCCTGTAACTGTTAAGCTTAGACATATAGAACAGGAAATCAAAAAAGGGTAAAGTCATGGGAAGCAAAAAATGTAAGGATTCAAATAAAAAAGATTTGGATTCCGAAAAACAAAAGAAACATAAGTATAAATGCAAGAAGTGTGACCTGACTGCAAACAAGGAAAAAAAGCTTTGTAAACCGATTAAAAACTAAAATTCCCTCGCAAAAACTATCGTTAGGTGATCGAAAAAGGTTACGGCATTAATTGTTTTCTACAATATGTATCGGTTCAATACAATCACTGTAAATTCTAGCTTGTCATTGGCATTTTTTTCTATTAAATTAACGTCCCGTCCCCTTTTCAATATACGCTATATCATTAAATTTCTTATTATTGTAAAAATTAACACGAGTACAAAAGATAATTGATGAACGCACTTATTTTTGCCGCAGGCCTGGGAACACGCCTGTCACACATCACTAAAAACAAGCCCAAAGCATTGGTTGAGGTAGCGGGGAAACCCATGTTACAGCATGCCATTGAAAAGCTGGTTGGTATTGGTGTAACGCGCATAATTATCAATGTACATCATTATTCAGGTGCGGTTAAAGATTTCATATCTACATTAAACTATCCCAATACTGAGCTTTTTATATCCGACGAGAGTGCGGAACTATTGGAAACCGGTGGCGGATTGCTCAAAGCAGCTCCATTATTCGTTCCCGATAAAAACATTGTTCTATACAATGCTGATGTGTTAACCGGTGCGGATCTCAACAAGATGGTGGCCTATCACCAAAACAATGGTGGCATAGCCACTTTGATGGTAAAAAAAAGGCCTACAACCAGGTACTTTTTATTCGATAAAGACCATAGACTCTCCGGATGGGAAAACATTTCCACTGGTGCACGACGCATCACCCGCAAACAAAACGCTTACGAATCATTGGCTTTTTCCGGAATCCACATTATTAACCCAACATTAATACCCCAATTGGGCAACATACGCAAGTTTTCCATAACCAATGGATATCTTGATCTTTCTGCAGAAAACGCCATCTTTGGATGGAAAGATTGGGATGAATACTGGTTTGACATTGGCACACCGGAAAAATTAGAGTTAGCCAACAAGTATTTAAATCAGAAAACATTAGACTAACAATTATTATAAGATGACAAAGACTGAAAATCAAAAAGACTTGACTTACTTTCAGCGATTCTTCAAAGGTATTACAGGAGGAAGCGCACTTTTAATGATAGCCACATTTGCAGCCGTTGTTTGGGCCAATGTAGATCATGAAATTTACGAACACACCTGGCACGATGTGCTGACCATTGATGTCAACAAGTTTCATTTAAAAATGAGCTGGCACCACTGGATTAATGACGGACTAATGGCTATTTTCTTTTTTGTGGTAGGATTGGAGATAAAACGGGAATTCCTGGCCGGGGAGTTAAGTTCTTTTAAGCAAGCATCCTTACCTATCTTTGCCGCTGTTGGCGGTATGGTTGTTCCTATTATCTTTTTCTTCGCCTTCGGACTGGAAGGAGAGGCAAACAACGGCTGGGGGATTCCGATGGCTACCGACATTGCTTTTTCCTTAGGTATCCTGGGTATGCTAGGGAAGCGTGTTCCGCTTGGTTTAAAGGTATTTTTAACCGCATTGGCCATCGTGGATGATTTGGGCGCCGTTTTGGTGATTGCTTTGTTTTATGGAGGTGAACTTCAATGGACTTATTTGATAATAGCAGCTGTTCTATTAGGTATTTTGGCCATTGCCAACTTGCGCAACATTCAGGATTTACGCTTATATACATTCTTAGGTTTTATTATTTGGTATTTGTTCATTGTGTCGGGTGTTGAAGGACCGGGTTCCGGATTACATGCTACCATTGCTGGTGTGCTTATTGCATTTACTATCCCGGCCAGACCCAAGGTACATATCGATAAATTCTTACCCCGGGTAAATCATGGGCTCGAACATTTTGGCAGTATCGCCAAAAACGAACACGAAATTGTATTAACCGACGAACAACTGCATGCTGTAGACGAAATTGAATATGCGGTTCAAAAAGTAAGAAGCCCATTGCAGTATATCGAACACCAGTTCCATGGTTTTATCAGCGTGTTTGTGCTTCCGGTATTTGCCCTGGCCAATGCAGGGGTAGTCTTGAGCGCCGGGCATGATGGGGCAGAAGTTTTAACCATGGTTTCTTTCGCCATCGCTATCAGTCTGGTTTTTGGTAAAGTGATTGGTATTACCTTCTTTTCGTGGTTGGCCGTGCGACTAGGGTTTTCGATTAAGCCCAAGGGATCTTCCTGGTTGTCGTTTGCCGGTTTAGGTCTCCTGGGAGGTATCGGATTTACCATGTCGATATTTATTGCCAGTTTAGCCTATACCAATTCGGCTGAGATCTTGAATCAAGCTAAAATCGGAATCTTCCTGGGATCCATAGTTGCCGGTGTGGCTGGGTTCTATATATTGAAGTACTCTTTAAAAAGAGACGAAACAATGAGGAACCGAGGCGAAAAGGTGAAATAATCAATTATATAAACTGGGAAATGCCAAAATGAAGCTTTCCTGCGTTGGGACTTGCCCACAACACCTTCATATTTTGAGTTTAGTATGGGTTATGTGGTATAAATACCCATAAAAAAAGGTGCTTATTCAGCACCTTTTTTTGATTATCTTGGTTTCACCTATTAATTAATAGCGTGGACATCTTTTTTTCCTTCCAAGATGTCTTTTGCGAATTCTAATATTGTTGTGTCATCTAGTTCTACAACTCCTCCATCAGGCCCTGGTTCAATATGAATACCAACGCTTCTGCCCCTATCGTAATTTTTTCCTCCAAAATAATTCCGAACGGTCTCTACATTTAAGTCTAATTCTTCTGCGATTGTTCTCATGCTGCCGTTTGGCAAACTGTCTTTAAGCTTTCTTAGCTGATTGAAAGTGATTGTAGTGCTCATAAGCCATATCATTTTAAATTCGAAGTTCTTTAAATATAGACATTAAATTTTAAAATTAAAACACATTTAACTTTAAAGTAAAAGGCTTGAAGCGAGAATTTTGTAAGAAGCCTTGATTTTAGGCGGTTTGTCCTGGCACAAAAAAAGTATATTATTCGTACACTTTTTTTGTAAGCGATTATTTAAATATACATACCTGAAGAATACAATATTATTCTTAATATTTTTAATGTAAAAAAGTAATGGTAAAACAGGATTAACCACCGATTGTACCTCGGTGCCTACACGGTATATCATTCCGTCAATGCAACATTACCTTAGCTGCAATAAGCACCAGAATAAAAGTTAATATTCCTGTGAATAAGACCTGCATCACTTGAGGGTGTTTAAACTGCTCGGCTATACCACGGGCTAAACCTTTGTTATTGAAAAAAGTTAAGCGAACAAACTTAGGCAAAAGTGCCCCGTAAATTTTATATACTACATAACCGAGTGAAGCCCCCAACACAAATCCTCCCAGAACATCTCCCGGGAAGTGGACCCCTAGATAGATTCTGGAATAACCAACGAACACGGACCATACGAGAATAAATAATGAATAAAGCCTGTTCCTGAACAAGAGTGAAGTAAATACAGCAATACCCATGGTGTTGGTGGCATGTGACGATACAAAACCAAACTTCCCTCCCCGGTAACCAAACACGGTTTTTACCAGGTCCTTCAAGTCAGCATTGTGTGTTGGCCTTAATCGTTCAAAACCATACTTGAATATGTCCGTGGAGATTCTATCACAAAGTACAACCAAAATAATAACAGCTAGAATAGTGGTCCAACTTTGCCACTGTTGCCCTTTGACCATGGCATAAATAACCATAACATAAAAGGGAACCCAAACAAGCGTACTCGAAGTTAACCAAAACACGAGGTCCCAAAATTCAGTATGGTAATAATTCAATAATAATAGCAAGTTACTGTCTAGCTGCAATAGTGTTTCCATAGGAAATATCCGTTTTTCGTTCCTAAATCTAATTCTTTTTTGATATTAATTAAAGACAATCCGGTAATTCGGCATTGTTTTGTAATTTTGTATAGCTAAATACCATACGTAAAAATGACAAAAAGGATTCTTTTTCTTATTAATCCGGTATCGGGAGTTGGAAAACAAAGGACAATTGAGCGATATATCGAGTCGGAACTGGATTGCAACAAACTCTCCGTGGACATAGACTATACCGAATTCAGAGCTCATGCCCGCGAACTTGCCGGGAAAGCAGTTGGTCAATACGACGCAGTTGTAGCTGTGGGAGGTGACGGAACCGTGAACGAAGTGGCCTCAAAGCTGGTGGGCACCGATACGGCTTTGGCTATAGTCCCAACCGGTTCGGGTAACGGATTAGCACGTTTTATGCAGATACCCATGCGCATTAACAAGGCCATTCAAAGTCTGAATTATTTTCACGAGAAAAAAATAGATACCATGAAGGTCAACCAGTATTGCTCCGTAAATGTGGCCGGAATTGGTTTTGACGCACATATCAGCCATAATTTTGAAGGGAAAAAGTTAAGGGGCCCGTTAGGCTATCTGCAACTTATTACCACTGAATTTGCCGGCTACCAGTCGGACACCTACCAGCTGAAGATCGACGGAAAAGTTTATAACAGGAAAGCATTTCTGATTAGTTTTGCCAACTCATCACAGTACGGCAACAATATACATATTGCCCCCAACGCTCAAATCGATGATGGATTGATAGATGTAAGCATCATTCGAGACTTCCCAATGTTTGATGCTCCCGCCATGATTTTCAGCCTCCTGGACAAATCCATCAACAAAAACGACAACGACGAGGTGGTGAGAGCGAAAAGGATTGAGATAGAACACCCCAGCGAGCTTAAAGCGCACGTCGATGGCGAACCTGTTTTGTTGGGAAAGAAAGCCATCATAGAAATAAAACCTTTATCCTTGAAGATTATTGTTCCGCCGGATCACTTGATCGAGAACTCCATACTGGACCCTATAAAGGAAATCATCCCGAATATACAGGATACATTAAACCTGGATAACATTTGGAATTTGAAGTTGCCGAAAACTTAAGAAAAGGATAAAAAAAGTTGGAAGCGATAACAGGATCACTTCCAACTTGTAACTTACCACCTTATCAATAAAGGCTATTTTCTTTTTTTCTTTTTTTGCTGCTGTAAATGCTGTTGTTTCTGCATTTCTTCCAATCTGGCCTGGAACCCGGACTTCTTTTTAGGTTTCTTTTGGTTAGCATTTAACTTGGCCAAAATGGCTTCTTCGTCTACAAACCTTCTAATCAAAATAGTTTGTAATATTGTAATCAAAGTGGACACGAAGTAATAATAACTTAAACCGGAAGCATAGTTATTAAAGAACACCAAAAACATCACCGGCATCATATACATCATACCTTTCATTCCCGGCATCTGACTGGTTGATTGCGTCATTTCCTGGTTCATCTTGGTATAAACAATGTTGGTGATCGACATCAACAAACAGAACAAACTAACATGGTCGCCATAAAACGGGATGGTAAACGGCAAGTCCCAAATGGAATCGTAGCTCGACAAGTCAGATGCCCATAAAAAGCTTTCGTGTCTTAACTCGATTGAAGCCGGGAAGAAACGGAACATGGCAAACAGGATCGGCATCTGCAACAACATGGGCAAACACCCACCTAACGGACTCACCCCGGCTTTGCTATACAAGGCCATAGTAGCCTTTTGACGCTCCATTGCTTTATCCGCAGGGATCTTCTCATTAATCTGGTCGATCTGCGGCTTTAGCACCCGCATTTTAGCCGTTGACATATAGGATTTGTAGGTCAACGGGAACAATACCAGCTTAATAATTAAAGTTAATAACAAGATGATTAAACCGTAACTTGCAATACCTCCTTCTAACCAGTTAAATATTGGAATAATAGCGTATTTGTTGATCCAACCAAAAATACCCCATCCTAAAGGAACAATCTCCTGAAGATCAAGGTCTTTAAATTTTTTCAACGTTTTATATTTGTTAGGCCCAAAGTAAAACTGGAACGACTTCTCGTTTAGTCTTCCACCTTTGTGGGGTATAACCAAGGATGCGGTATTGGTGCTCAATATAGGTGAATTATCTTCCTCCGCATATACATTCACATCCACCCTACCCCCGGCAAATTTATCTTTGGCAATCAAGATTGATGAAAAGAACTGATCTTTGAAAGCCATCCATTTTACCGGTGTTCTAAAATCTTCATCACCCGACTTACCTGAGATGTCGTCCACCACATCTTGATCGTATTTAAAATATACGCCGGAGTATTGAATTTCGAATTTACGTCCTTTTTCCTGGGCTATCACATCCATTTTCCAATCCAGGTCAAAGCCACCGCGGTTAGCCTGGATGATATCTTCGATATTATTCTGAATGATGTTAAAATCTAACAAATAAGCCTTGGCAGTCAGCTTGTAATCAAAAGACATAAACTGATCATCGCCCAAGTTTAGTTTAAACTTTAGGATAGAATCGTTACTTGCTGCTTCATCTATACTGAAGTAGAGGTTATTCGTGTTAAGAATACGGTTGTTATGAAAGAAGTTAAATCCAAATTGGTTTACATCTCCATCAAAAAGCACCAAAGGTTTTTCTTCGAAATTGGTATATTCCTTAAGCTCTACCGAATATACTTTTGCGCCCCGGCTGGAAAACTTAACTTTAATCCGTTCATTTTCCAAGGTATAAAACTTATTCTCCCCTTCAACAGCGCTTGCGAAAAGACCAAATTTATCGGCCAATTGTTTTTGGGCTGAACTATCGGCAACGGTTGTTGATTCTACCTTTGTTTCAACCACCACATTACTTTGCTCTCTAGCGGCTTCTTTTGTGGCAGAAGCCTCAACTTTCGCTATCGAATCCTGATATCTTTTTTGTGCTTCTATTTCTTCTTCACTGGGTTTATTGATCCACCAAAACAGCCCTAATATAGCGGCTATCAGAATCATGCCCGTAACGGAATTCTTATCCATTTTTACTTTGTTTCTTGATTTAAATTTTTAGTAGTTCTTATTTACTGATGGCAGCTTGTACGAACGACATAAATATAGGATGCGGTTTTAACACGGTACTACTATATTCCGGGTGAAACTGAACACCAACAAACCACTTCAATCCTGGCACCTCAACAATTTCTGCCAATCCGGTTTCAGGGTTGTATCCACTGGCTATCATACCGTTTTCTTCAAATTGTGCCAGATAATCGCTGTTAAACTCATATCTGTGCCTATGTCTTTCATGTGTCGTCTTTAAACCGTAAGCCTCATAAGCTTTGCTACCTTCTTTTAGGGCACACTCGTATGCACCCAATCGCATAGTACCCCCCATGTCGGTCACATTCTTTTGATCTTCCATCAAATCAATTACCGGGTATGGAGAAAGGTGGTCCATTTCCGTAGAGTTCGCCTTATCCAGTTTAATCACATTACGTGCATATTCTATAACTGCACATTGCATTCCCAGGCAGATACCCAAAAACACTATGTTGTTTTCACGCGTATATTTTACGGTTTCCAGCTTTCCTTCAATTCCGCGGTTCCCGAACCCTGGTGCTACCAAAACAGCATCCAGACCTGCTAACTTCTCCGCCACGTTTTCTTCGTTGATACTTTCGGAGTGAATCAGTTTAATCTCCGCTTTTCTGTCATTATAAGTACATGCGTGAATTAAAGCTTCAATAATTGATTTATAGGCATCGGCCAACTCAACATATTTCCCTACCAATCCAATCGTTACCTTTTTTTCGGCCCCTTTCATCTTGGCCAAATAATTTTTCCATTTTTTTAAGTCAGGTTTTTTGTTGACGGGCAATTCCAGTTTTTCCAGGCAAATTTCGTCCAACCCTTCTTCCTGCATTTTAACAGGCACTTCGTAAATAGTGGATACATCAATAGATTGAATAACCGCGCGTGGGTTTACGTTACAGAACAAGGCTACTTTTTTGCGGATATCGGCTCCTAAGTCGTGTTCGGTGCGTAACACCAAGACATCCGGTTGAACCCCGGCCTCAAGCAATGTTTTCACGGAGTGTTGCGTAGGCTTGGTCTTTAACTCACCGGAAGCGTTCAGGTAAGGAACCAAAGTCAAATGAATAACCAGGGCCCTGTTTCCTAATTCCCATTTTAACTGACGAACGGCTTCAACATAGGGTAATGATTCAATATCACCTACGGTACCGCCAATTTCGGTTATCACCACATCAAATTTGTGCTTGGTGCCCAAAAGCTTAATGTTGCGTTTTATTTCATCGGTAATATGAGGAATAATCTGAACCGTTTTACCTAAATAGTCCCCTTTACGCTCTTTATTAATAACGTTTTGATATATTCTTCCCGTAGTTACATTATTGGCCTGAGAAGTAGGCACATTCAAAAAACGTTCGTAGTGCCCCAAATCCAAATCGGTTTCCGCACCATCCTCTGTTACATAACACTCTCCGTGCTCGTACGGATTCAACGTTCCCGGATCCACGTTCAAATATGGATCTAACTTTTGAATAGTAACTTTATATCCTCTCGATTGTAACAGCTTGGCCAACGAAGCTGAAATAATTCCTTTACCTAGCGACGAGGCTACCCCTCCTGTTACAAAAATATATCTTGTATCCGGCACTGTATCAACAATTTAAATTAAAACTATAATTCTTGCACAAAAATAAAGTTACAAAGGTAAAAATTAATGGGTAAATAAAAAGGAACCAACGGGCAGTATATTTGACTATGGTAAGATATTAAAACGAATTATGAACGATACGTATTTGGAATGTTTGTCGCTGAAATGTTTGTGTGCCGTTGTTCACTCAAACATGCTTGGCGCTTGCTACAACGGTTAAAGATTTGCTAATTAGCAACACCTTTATCTTGTTTTAAATTGTTTTTTGTTAAGGCGGCAAGGGCTTTGTTTCCTATGAGTAACGATATATTCATATTGCTCAATCCATTTTTAATATACCGTTTTTCTCCATCGATTACTTTATATTGCAACAAACCACTCCTTTCCCAACTAATTTTATCTGTCTGATTATAGTTCCTTATTTTTTCTTTCAACTGACTCATCACCACATCTTCCATTAAGCTAAAGTCTTGTTCCATACGTAGGGCCTCTTGTTCCATAGAATCTGCCATCTGCCATGCGCTGGATGAGGGGGAATTCTTTTTTTTTACTTCGCTGATCCACCCTTTCAACTTACTAAGGTCGCCTGTTTTCAACCATATTTTAGCTTGCGTCCGTTTAATTTTATTTTTGTTTTCTCTATTGGATATCATAAACATGATAACGACCAAAAGGATAATTGGCATGGCTTTTAATAATGTAGTTAATTCTAGCATAAGACGCACACTTAATTAAATGAGGTAAAATCCCCTTCACATCTTCCAAGCCATTAAAAAGCAAAATAAAAATAACACTCTTTACAGGCAGAACAAGTCAGCGTTACATTGCTAACATTTTATGAATGATATATTAATATTGGAAAAAGCAACTATCCAATCTCAGTATTTTTCGCGATAACTATTTAAAAAATATACAGGTTGATTCCATGTTTGTTTTACTGATTCCGGTTACCACGTAGTAGTATCTATCCGGATCTGTAAATTTGTTAACCGTTCCATTCACACTATTTGCTCCAGTAATCCTTACAATGTTTTCGCTGCTTTCCGTATTTGCTGGCTTTCCCTTTTTAAATTTATAGATAACAAAATAATCATTGTTTTCACCTGACTCCCAGTTCAGATTTATCGTATTGCCCACTACTTCGATTCTTGCATTTTTAGGTGCTTGGGCCGGAATCTGCTCCACCCGCATGTTTACCGGAGGCAGCGCTTCATATCTATACATATGCTTAGCCATCTTCTCCTTTAAATTTAACGGATTTCTTTTTAGGTATTTAGCACTAAAAAACATACTCCCGTCAATATTAGGAATCGATCTGTTCAGTTTAATTTGCCTGATTATTTCTTTTGAGGAATGCCAGGCTTTATCTTTTGATTTTTTATCTATCCTATATAATCCCTGGCCGGTGTATAAACGACAACCAAAGGCATTCTTGCTCCACCAATCGGCTATTATGGCATAATCTGCCACCTCTTTTCCAATATGCCAATAAATTTGGGGAGTTACATAGTCAATCCACCCTTCCTTATCCCACTTTAATACATCAGCGTATAAATCGTCGTAATTGGTTTGACCAGCACTTGTAGCAGAACCTCTGGGATCTTTTGACTGGTTTCGCCAAACACCGAAAGGCGAGATTCCAAACTCGATATGTGGATTTATCTTTTCAATGGTATCGTGCAATTGCTTAATGATTAAATCAACATTGTCCCTGCGCCAATCTTCTTTATCGCCGGGTTCAAATCCTCTTGGATACATTTCAAACGCCTCCTGGTCCTGAAAATCTTTTCCTGCAATTCGGTAAGGGTAAAAATAGTCGTCGAAATGGATACCGTCCACGGCATACCTCCTGACAATATCGGCAACAACAGAAGCCACATGATTACGTGTTTCCGGCAATCCAGGATTGAAGTAGCTCTTTTTTCCATATGACACGAACCACTCCGGATGCAACCGGGTAGGATGATTTTCCGAAATAGAGCTTCGCGCTGTATCAAACACAGCTCTGTAAGGGTTTAGCCATACCTGTATATCTAATCCTCGCATCTTGCACTCCTCGATGGTAAATTGAAGGGGGTCGTAAAACGGCTCAGGTGCTTGACCTTGCTCTCCGATTAACCATTGCGACCAAGGTTCTAATGCAGATGGATAAAACGCATCTGAAGCCGGACGAATTTGAAACACCACCGTATTCATCTTATATGCTTTGGCCAGATCCAGTAGTTCAATCATTTCATCTTTTTGCATTTCAACCGAAAGACCAGACTTGGAGGGCCAATCAATATTAGCCACGGAAGCTATCCACACAGCACGCATCTCTCTTTTGGGGTAATCTTTTGCTTGGGCCTTAAAACCTAAGCACACCACCAGTAACAGTAAAATATATTTTTTCATAAGATTGATATGGAATAGGAGTTAAATAACGCTTCCGTTATTTATGATCATCAAACACATGTGTTGCATAGTTGAGCCCCATGGCATCGTACCTGTTTTTAAAATGATTTAATCGGGATGTAAAATCTTCCCATTCTTTTAATTCTTTTTTTGTCCATACCGCTTCCGACAATGCGGTTAATCTGGGCAATAGCATATATTCGGCATATTCTTCGGTGCCTATATACTCTGTCCATAAATTAGCCTGACCACCCAAAATATACTTCTGTTCTTCCGTATTTAATTCATCCGGAACAGGGTCAAAAGCATATACTTTTTCCACAGGTAAGAATCCTCCAATGGCAATCGGTTCTTTCTCCTTGTCTTCCGATTGGTAGTGGTCGAAGTAACAATGAGAATTTGGACTCATAATCACATCATGTCCGGATTTTGCGGCAGCAATTCCTCCTGCGTTTCCTCTCCAAGACATTACGGTGGCATTGGGTGCCAGTCCACCTTCCAATATCTCGTCCCAACCAATAATCTGTTTCCCCTTGCTGTTTACAAACTTCTCTATTCGTGTAATAAAGTAGCTTTGCAATTCATGCTCATCTTTTAAGTCATGTGCTGCCATTCTTTTTTGGCAATGCGGACATCTTTCCCAATTCCCTTTAGGACATTCATCCCCTCCAATATGTACGTATTTCGAAGGAAATAAATCCATCACTTCGGCCAGTACGTCTTCTAAAAAAGCAAAGGTTTCTTCTTTCCCTGCACAATAAACATCATCATAAACACCCCACGATTCCTGTACAACTTTAGGATTACCATTTTTCTGTGCCTTTTTAGAACCCTCTGAAATAAGGCTATTGGGAACGATACTTTGCTCTTTCGGAAAGCAGCTTAAATTGGTATACGCTGCAATAGCAGCACTACTATGACCGGGAAGTTCTATTTCAGGAATAACAGTGATATGTTTTTGGGCAGCATATGCTATTACCTCTTTAATCTCCTCCTGAGTATAAAAGCCACCGTATTTCTTGTTATCGTTTTCAGTTCCCGGATAATTACCTACAATTGTACCATTTCTCCACGCTCCTATTTCCGTTAATTTTGGATATTTTTTAATTTCAATACGCCATCCTTGATCCTCTGTCAGGTGCCAATGAAAGGTATTCATTTTGTGCAATGCCAATACATCTAAATACCGCTTTATAAATTCTACGGAATAAAAGTGACGACATACATCCAGGTGCATCCCTCTATACGAAAATCTCGGGGCATCCTTTATTAAAGTAGCAGGAATAGTTAATTCTTGAACTGATGTTTTCGCTTCTATTTGGGAGGGCAGTAATTGTCGTAAGGTCTGAATTCCGTAGAAAATGCCTTTTGCTGTTTTAGCCAAGATCTCAATTTTATTGTATTGAACCGATAAAACATACTCTTCTTCACCAGACATTGATGCATCCAGCTTTAACTGAATATTACCCTGGTTTGCAAACGAAATACTTTCCCCACTTGCTTCACTAAGCATTTTTGCAAGGTAATTACCTTCGGCTGCCAAAACTTCCCCACCGTACACTTGGGTTTTATGGTTGATTTTAAATCGACCATTTAAAACCTTTACCAATTCTGGCTTTGGTATAATCATATAGTCCTTTTCTGAATTAACATGTTCCTTAAGTTCATTATCACATGACGATAAAACCAACAGGCATGTTATTAACACATAAAAAATCTTAGTCATTTTTCCGTTATTTATAAAGTGAAAAATTATTTCCTGCTTAGATGATTAACAAATAGGAAGTAACTTCTTCATGAATATATTTGTAAATTTTACATTTATTCTGCGCACACCAAATTTAGTAACTCTATAAAAATAAATAAAACTTTGTTCTTCTTTTAACCGTGCAGTTTATTATCCTTAAGCGTTGTTTTTCAATTTCCGTTTGATATAATACACCAAACGGCGACAACAATACATTATGATTGTGTCGACCAGTACAATTTTCGTGACCCTTTAACAACGATTTCACCATAAAAATAGATTCCAATTTAATATCACAGGAAGTAGCCCCAACCATCACTTTAACCCGGATTATGTATTGGAGGTTCGTCATGCGCATGGCAAGTACAATAAAACAAGGCATTACCCAAACGAGGCATCACTTGTCCCGATTACTTTCCATAGCCGTTAACTTTAGCCATTAAAAATTAAATTAATTATTTCTGGATGCGTTTGTT